>CAZWKK010000202.1:0-4179 GCA_964634855.1 uncultured Anaerolinea sp. | reverse complement strand
AACCCGCGATCTCGGCCTTGACAGGGCCGCATGTTAGCCGCTACACCACGCCCCCGAACGACCAATAGTTTATCATATGGGTGTACAGCCGTCAAGGAAACTGAAGGGAAAAGTTTGAAGTTAATCGATGATCTTCACAGACCGACCCTCGAATGAATGGATGGCCATTTTGATCTCAGCGAAGGTGGGGGCAGCGAGCGAAAATTGATTAAAGCCTGCCAACTCATCCAGCCGGTGTGCATCGCCACCTTTTAAAAGCGTATAGCCAAATAATTGAGGAAATTTTTGTACGGCCTCGTCAGATTTAAGGTGGCGAGAGATTTCCACTGCAGGAAGGGGAATATCCTGAGGGATGAAGCCCAGGTTTTCCAAGAGGCCAAAAGCTTTGCGGTTGACGTGGGCGGGAAGGAAGATTCCACCCATCTCGTTGACAAAGCGCCAGGCCTGGCTGAGTGACATTTCGGTGGAAAGGATCAAAAGTTGATCTTCGCGGCGGATGAAGTCGCCGGTTTCATCTACTACAAATTGTTCGCCAAAATGTTCTGGATCGTTTTTAAGTGGGGGCAGAGCTTGTGAGACGATCTTTTGAAAAACTTCAGCCTGTGAGGTGTCTTCAAAAATGCACAGCGAATGGACCTCTTCGACGGTTTGCAATTCCATGCCGGGTAAGACGATCAAACCAGTGCCTTGCGCAGCTTTTTGCACTGCACGAATGTTGGCAGTGGCATTGTGGTCAGTGATGGCAATGATATCGATCTGGTTTTCGAGTGCTTGCTGAACGATCAATGGAGGGATCATCTCCACTTCGGCGCATGGGGAGAGCACCGTGTGGACGTGAAGTTCGGCTCGGAAGGTACGTAAAAGGTCTGGCACGTTCTAGAATTCAGATGCTTTACAACGCAAGCCCAATTCCCACAGCTTGCCAACAACCGCAAAGGTGGGCAAATCGGTGGAGAGGAGGGTGATTTCCTCTTCATTGGCTTTGGCAATGATTGCCTCGTCAGGCATGGCGCCTTCAGTAATGATGATGGCCGTCAGGTCAAGGAGGGTGGCCACAGCGATGATGTTGATGTGCGCTTGCAGGGTTACCCAAACAGATTCTCGGGCTGCGCCTGACATAACGCAACTCAGCAGATCAGAGGCATATCCACAGGAAGGTTCCATTGCTGCATAATCGCGCGGGGTGGTTAGCGGTTTGAGGCCAAGTGATGAAATGATCTCGCTCAGGTTCATAAGAATCAACTCCTATTCAGTGGAATTCCTTTCGCCAACGGTTTCTTGTTTTTGTAAAAGGATCTTGAGCTTAAGGGAGGTTCCTTTGCCCAATACCGATTCAAGACGCATCGAATCAACACAACGCTGAATGTTCACCAGACCCATACCCGCGCCAAAGCCCAATTCGCGCACGGTCTCGCTGGCAGTTGAATAGCCTGGCCGCATGGCGAGGGCAACGTCCTCAATGCCTGGGCCGTCATCATAGACATTGATGGAGATCTGATGAGGTTCGATCTCCACGCGGATGACGCCGCCGTTTGTGGTGTGGATGATGAGATTCATCTCCGCTTCGTACACGGCAATCCCTGTACGGCGGGCAATCTGCGGGGTGGCGCCCAGGCGCAGCAACGCCCGTTTGATGGCCGAAGAAGCAGCTCCACCGTGCGTAAAATCACCTTTTTTAATACTGTAGCGCAAAATGAGGCTGGAACGATCCGACTCAATGTCTTCGAACAAATGGCTGGCACGATAACGGCGGACTTCTTCTTCCTGGTAATCATGCTGCAAAGCTTTGAGGATACCTCGGGTAATGTCACCCTTGGTTAGGATGCCGATCAGTTTTTCATTGGCGTCTAATACAGGTAATCGACCAAAATGGTGCCCCACAAATTGTTTGAGCGCTTCAATGATAGGATCAGCCCCATGGATGGTAAGGGGATTCACCGTCATGTAGGCAGTCACCTTGGCGCCGAGGTCATTTTTTTGCAAACAGTGAATGAGGTCTTCAATACTGAGGATACCGATCAAACACTGGTCTTTAACAACAGGAGCGCCCGAGATCCGTTTTTCGCGGAACAGTTCGAGCGCTTCTTCCATGCGGTTATCTTCGCTGAGGGCGACAAGATCTCTTGTCATCACCTCATCCACTTTCAATTCATAAGATAGTTCTTCAACCCGGGTGATATCTTCCGCTTGCTGGTCAGTGATAATTCTGCCTCGATCACGGGTAGTCTCGCCCATTTATCCTCGCTATTCTTCGCAACCACATTCCGGGTCGCTGACGGGCATTTCAAAACTCGTCAGTCCAGCCTGATACAACCTGCCACATAGTTCGAACATACCATAAGGAGAAGAAATGAGTGCGATCTTTTCCTCTTTGGCCAGTTCTATGGTCTCTTTTGGGGGGATCTTGCCTCTGACCAAGATGATGGCTGCAACATCTGCCATCTGGGCTGTTCGCACAACCTGTGGATTACATAAACCGGTAAGCAAGACGGCTTCTGGCTTGATAGATGCCAGCACGTCGCTCATCAGATCTGCACCGCAACCACCCTTGACCTCGCGCGTCAGATTGGCGTTTGGGTTCATCAATTTGCCATTAATCATTGTGATCAATTCTGAAACGTTCATAGGAACCTGCTTTAATAAAAATAATGCCTGATTGGAAACAATGAATATCATACCTTGAATACCTTCCTTAATGCAAGCAAAAACATCCCCCTTTTTTGTGATAAAAGAATCAATTCGGAGGATTTATGTTAAAATCCATGCATAAAATATTCTTGAAGGCAGCCCAAAATGAAGAATTTCATTCAATCAGTTAAAGGCACGCGAGAGTTCTACCCTGAAACCATGGCGGTACGCCAATGGCTATACAGTAAAATTCGCGGCGTTTCTGAAAGCTTTGGTTATCAGGAATGGGATGGCCCGTTCCTTGAAAAGATCGATCTATACGCAGCAAAATCTGGTGAAGAACTTGTCAAAGAGCAGGCATTTGTCTTTCCGGATCGCGGCGGTGACCTGATCACTTTGCGCCCTGAGCTGACCCCTTCATTGGCACGCATGGTGGCGCAAAAACAGGGTGAATTGGCCTTACCCTTGCGTTGGTGGTCTTTTGGTCCTTTCTGGCGCTATGAACGCCCGCAAAAGGGTCGAACCCGCGAATTCTTCCAATGGAACATTGATCTGATCGGCGCCAACAGTCCAGAGGCTGATGCTGAACTGGTTGCGATCTGTGCCAATTTCTTTAAGAGCGTTGGCCTGGCGCCCAGCCAGATCCAGATCTCCGTCAACCACCGCAAACTGATGGAGCAAGAATTGACGGCCATGGGCGTTGGCAATGAAAAGTACAAAGCCATTTTCCGCCTGATTGACCGCAGAGACAAAATGAGTGCCGATGCCTGGGACCAGTATGGACAGGAGTTAGGCCTTTCTCTGGCACAACTCAATGACCTCAAACGAATTTTGACCGACAAAGAATTGTGGAAGAAATCTGAAGAGCTGAAACGTATCTTTGCAGCGCTTGAGAAAATGGGTGTGGCAGACTATGTGCATTTTGAGCCTTCCATCATCCGCGGGTTGGATTATTACACCGGCATCGTGTTTGAAGCCTGGGATATGGCTGGCGATGGCCGTGCTGTGGCTGGCGGCGGGCACTACGATAACCTGGTCTCTGATGTAGGGGGTGACCCGTTGCCTGGCGTTGGTTTTGCCATGGGTGATGTGATGGTCACGCTGATCCTGGAAAAGTATGCCAAGATCCCAAATCTGAACAGTTTTACAGATACTGTGTTGGTGACCGTGTTTGATGAAGCCTTGATCGGTGAATCAGTGGAAGTGGCCAATTTACTGCGGGGATCAGGGTTGAAGACAATCGCCTATCCAGAAGTGGCTAAACTGCCCAAGCAATTGAAGTTCGCTGACCGTATGGGCATCCGCTTTGCGGTTGTGATCGGTCCAGATGAAGCTGCTGATGGCAAAGTGACCGTCAAAGACTTGAGCGCTCATACTCAACAGACCGTCGCCAAAGCTGAAGCTGCCGCAATTTTGAAGCAATTCCTTGCGAAGCCATAAGGGCTGTGATAGAATTTGTCCGTTCATGGTGGCTGTAGCTCAATGGCAGAGTGCTTGACTGTGGATCAAGTTGTTGTGGGTTCGACCCCCATCAGCCACCCCTAAATGAAA
>CAZWKK010000201.1:0-4190 GCA_964634855.1 uncultured Anaerolinea sp. | reverse complement strand
AAATTGGCCTTCATCGTCACCGGCCCCTGGATGGACCCGACCTTCAAAGCAGCCAAAGAATCCAACGGTTTGGATTATGACTACGTCCTCATCCCTGGCGCTACCCCCGATAACAAGGGTGGTGTTCGTGGAACAGAATTCGTGACCATCTCCCCCACCAGCAAGAACGCTGATCTGGCCTGGGAATTCGTCACCTACATCTGCGATGAACCTCAGTTGGAACGCTGGGGCAAAGCCCTCGGTCGCTTCAACGGCAATGATGCCGCCATGGCCAAGGTCTCTGATCCTCTGCTCTCCATCACCATTGATGCAGCCGCTTCCTCCCTGTTCGAGCGCCCGCCTCACTTCACCACCCCGTATCCTGGTAATTACTATCAGGCTCTGCAGGACAACCTGGCCCAGATCACCTCTGGTGTCTTCACCCCTGAAGCTGGTGCAGCCGACTTGATCACCCAGTTGAACGCCACTATCGCCGCACAATAAAAACTTCTTAGTTTCTAATCTCTCTGATGAGGTGCGGATTTAGCCATCCGCACCTCAACAAAAATGTTAGGAGAATCAAGAGAATGAAATACTGGTACAGGAAGACACTAAAACACTATTTGATGCTGCTTCCTTTCTTTCTATTCTTTGCGGTCTTTTTCTTATATCCGATCGTAGAAGGCTTAAACATTAGCTTTTACAAATGGGATAGTGTCAATCCTGCGGTTTTTGTAGGCTTTCAAAACTACGTTAATTTACTTAAATCCAGAGATTTCGTTATCTCGTTTACCAATATCCTCAAGTATGTTTCCATCACGGTTCCGTTGGGCATTTCTGTGGCATTTGGGCTGGCATTATTCGTCAACAGCCTGAAGGGTCCGCTGGCCAATTTCTTCCGCAGCGTTTATTTCATTCCCACCATGATGCCGTTGTTCCTGGCTGCTTCTGTGTGGCGCTGGATGTATGCTCCTGAAGTTGGCATCATCAATACTGCCATGCAAGCCCTGGGATTGAAATCCATTAACTGGCTCAAAGACCCCAGTGTGATGATCTTTTCGCTTATCATCGTGGATGTCTGGCGTTCGGCTGGCTGGAATATGGTCATTTTGCTGGCAGGGTTGAAGAACATTCCGCAAGATTACTACGACGCCGCCCGCGTGGATGGCGCCAATAGCTGGCAGGAATTGATCTTTGTCACCATTCCTCAGCTTGAACCGGTTCTGTTCTTTGTCATCGCCCAGGGTTTCATCTTTGCCTTGCAGGTATTTGATGCCCCCTGGTTGCTCACCCTTTCCACCACACAGGGATACGGCGGCCGTTTGAAGGCCTTGCTCTTCCCGGTGATGGATATGTTCGGTCGTGCGTTCGGTGTCTACAAGTTCGGCGAAGCTTCTGCTTACGGTTTCTTGCTCACTATCCTAATTATGATTATTACAGCCATCTTGTTTGCTGTTAGACGTAAAGAGTAGAGGACGTTATGGCTAAGATGTTCCATTATATAAAGGTACACTTCCGCATTGGCGGGCTCATCAAATGGATACTGGCAATCTTCTTCTTTGTCCTGGCGCTCTTCCCGCTGTGGTGGATGTTCAACATTGTTTTCAGCGAGCCGGGTATTCCCATTGCCATCAATCCGCGTTTGTATCCCACTTCATTATCGGCCGGCATTGAGAACATCAAACAGGTGCTCTCTCAGGCCAACGTTTTGGCTGCATATGGCCATTCTCTTGCCTATGCATTCTTGACCGTGGCTGGCTCCTTACTGCTCACCTCAATGGCCGCCTATGAATTTGCCCTTTTCGATTTTCCCGGCAAGAATGTTTTGTTCGGCATTGTTCTGGTGGCATTGATGATTCCCACCGCTGTAACGCTGGTTCCCACCTACCTACTCGTAGCTCGTTTTGGCTGGGTGAACAGCATGCAGGGTCTTGTGGTACCGGGACTGGCTTCTGCCTTTGGTCTCTTTATGTTGACGCAATTCTTCAAAGACATTCCCAGAGAGATCATGGATGCCTCACTGGTTGATGGCGACACTCACCTGGGGACTTACTGGCACGTTGTGCTGCCGCTTTCCAAGAACGCACTCGTCACCCTGGCCATCCTCACCTTCATGACCACCTGGGGAAACTATGTGTGGCCCATGGTTATCGCCAAGAACAACGCCATCATCACCGTCAGCCAGATGATCAACTGGTACAACGACCCCAATTCGTTCATGACCGTCAACCTGATGATGACCGCTTTCTTCCTGGCAGCCATCCTCCCAATCATCGTTTACATCTTCTTCCAGCGTCAGATCATTCAGGGTATATCCATCACCGGCCTGAAGGGCTGATCTAGCCAAGATGACTTTTATATAGGAGAAAAACATGTTCAAGATCAAACAAAGTTTGGATGCAGTCAACTACGGCGCTTATTTTTATTCTGGTGAACCTCTGACGATGGAAGCTGTGGTGGACCGCGCAGCCAAGTTTGGTTACGATGCAGTGGATCTGTGGCCTCATCGCCCCATGACCTTCCCGGCTGATCTTAGCCTGGCAAAACGCAAAGATCTGCTGCATTATGCCAACGATAAGGGCATCAAATTTGCGGCAGTGGACGGCTGCACCAACTTTATGCGCACTGAGCACATTCTGGTGCCGCATACCGAGATGCAGCTGCTGTACGTCCGTTCCATCTGCGAATTAGCCCGTGATCTGGATTGCCCCACCGTGCGTATTTTGCCTGCCTTTATTGGTTATTTCTGGCAACCGTACTGGGATCAGGGTTACTGCCAGACGGCCATGCACTCCCGCACCGTTGAAGTCTCCACCCAGGATGATTATTTACTGGAATGGGATTCCGTGCGCGCTGGCGTGATGGAAGCTGGCAAGATCGCCAAGGAATACGGCGTTGAGTTGGCCGTGCAAGGCCATCCCCCTGTGGTCAATTGCGTGCAAGACCTGTTGGCCCTGGTGGAAGAAGTGAACCTGGATAATGTGAAGATCGGATTGGATCTGCCCCTCTTTGAGAACCAGGATTCAGATTACATTACCGGTATCGTCAAAAAGATCGGCAAGAAAATGATCCACTCTCACACCCTCGGCTCCCGTCTGCGCTACGGCCCCAGTGGTGTGGTCTATGCCAGCGAAGAGGTCGTCCCCGGCGACGGCATTGAGAATTGGCTGCCCTTCTTCAAAGCCTGTAAAGAGGTTGGCTACGAAGGTTACTTTGCCTACGAACAATGCGCTCCCTTCCTCATGCCCGGTCACAAGAAACCGACCGTTGAAGAGATTGACCGCCGCCAGCAGGTTGGTTTTGATTTCATCAAATCTTTTGAAAGCCAAATCTAGACTTTCAAATCACTAATAGATCTGGAGGGACCCGTTTGCAGCACTCGTAACTGCAAACGGGTCTTTCGTTTCTAAGTTCTGTTTTCACACGTCACATCATTGGCAGAGATCTGGCGGGGGAGGCGAGCTTTTTTCTACTATTCTATAAGTGCTCAATTTCTTTCTTTACATCTTTTATCGAGGTTTATTTAGGAACCGGCATGAACTATGTGATCTCATACGACCTTGGCACAGGCGGCCTAAAAGCAGGTCTCTTCCGCACGGATGGGACGAAAGTGGCTTTTGAGTTCACCCCTTATTACACGTATTATCCCAGGTCAGACTGGCATGAGCAGAACCCGCTGGATTGGTGGCAGGCTGTGTGTGATTCAACGCAAAGGCTTTTGCGCGTAAGCAAGATCAACCCGGCCCTGGTGCTGGCCGTAGCAGCCAGTGGCCACAGCCTGGTGGCTGCTCCCATGGATGAGCGTGGGAATTTGCTTATGGAGCGCGTGCCCATCTGGTCAGACAGGCGGGCCAAAGCGGAGGCAGCGGCTTTCTTTGAAGAAGTAGATTTTCAAACCTGGTACAAGACCACAGGCAACGGTGACCCACCTGAGACGTATTCGGTCTTTAAGTTGATGTGGCTCAAGAAGCATCACCCTGACCTCTTTGCCAAGACCAGCACCATTTTGGGAAGCAAAGATTTTGTCAATTACCAGCTGACAGGTAACTGCGCCATTGATTATTCTTACGCCTCCGGCAGCGGTGTCTATGACCTGCTCAATTGGCAGTACCGCGACGAATATATTCAGGCCGCCGGGCTGCCCACAAAGTTGTTCCTCCCCCCGCAGGAATCTTCAGCACTGGTGGGCAGTGTAACGCAAGAAGCAGCCC
>CAZWKK010000200.1:0-4212 GCA_964634855.1 uncultured Anaerolinea sp. | reverse complement strand
ATGCGATGAATGAGTGGGCGGGACTGAATGCAACGGATATGGAATGTCTGCGGTTTTTATTTATCAAGGGGGTTTCCACGCCATCTGCACTTGCCAGGGATACCGGGCTAACCTCAGGCGCAACGACGGCTATGTTGGACCGCCTCGAGAAGGCTGGCCTGATCGAGCGGCGACCCAACCCTGAGGATCGCCGCGGCACGCTGATCGTCCCTGCAAATTCAAGTGCCGAAAAAGCCGCGTCGTGGTTCGAATCGGCGAGAAGAGCACAAGCCGAGTTGATCTCAAGCTATTCGGAGGCAGACCTGGAGATCATCGCTGATGTTTTTGAACGCTTCGCAAAACTATGGGATCAGGAGCGCGAAAAGGTACAGATCGTTCGCTAAGGGTGACCCGAGAAGGCATTGCTTGTATCGACGTTTAAAGAAATCATGAGGTTAAGCGTGCCAATAAGGCATAGGCACCGATTCCCAGCAATGAAATTGGAATGAGTGCAATGAGCGCTTTGGATCGTGCTTGCCATGTACGAGGCAACAAGATTACCAGTATACCGCCGATAATAATGGAAACCCAACCCGCCAGTGTATCCTGAATATAAACCAGCATATACCAGCCTTCTGCAATAAATACGCCACCCAGAAGGGCTGCACTGATCGCTTTATGCCACGAACTGGCAGCATAACGCCACCATTGTCCGGCCAGACCAAAAATAGGACCACCTACAAGGGCAATAGCGCCCCAAAAAGCGATCGTAGACAGTGGGTAAGACAGGCCAAGCACGGTGATCACGGCAGTGTAACCAATGAGGGCCATTACCAGGCTGATAAACCCACCCACTACAGCCCAGATAACCGATGGCATCAATACCCCGATGATAAATGGGGCAAGTAACCACACGGCGCCGGAGTTGGCGAAGTGATTCCAGCTTCCGGGGAGGGTGGCCTGCCCGAGAACCGTCAGGGCGCCAAATGCCAATCCGATGCCAACGAACCAGGCGATATTGCGAAAGCTATTCGCGGATAAGTGTAATTTGTTCTTCATGGTTTCGATTATACACGGTGGACGAATGGGAAAGAGCGAAGGGCAAATTGCGGCGTTCCTTCCATCAAGCGGGAACCATTTTGTTTTATGATGCCATTGACTTTAGGCAGGCTTTAAAATAACGACTCTTCGTTTCCCGATTATGAAATGCTCAATTCGTTGATAATTGCTGTGCGAGATCTTTTGCCGTTTATCTGAGGCAATTGCTACGATACTTGATGGTGAAAGGACATTAAGAAGCGCATCAAGCATTAACCAGGTTGGGTTTTGTGGGTCACCAGAATTTGAGCCATGCCACTGAGAATGCTGCCCATAAGGAATGTCTGTGAAGACAACATCTATCGATCTATCCTTTAAATTGTTCGTGATCGCTTTGCTATCTATCGCACTAGCTTGAAATGTTTCTGTAAATAACAGCTGAGTTTGTGGAAAAGCTGAAATTGTCTTTTTCATGACTTCGCAACTTGCCAGGGCTGCTTTGTGAGAATCTTTGTCGTACAAGTCTATTAATTGAGTGATTTCACCGATACGATTGTCTAATCCATGTATGCCAAGCAAGCCCAGATTCTGCCTTGCCAGGGCGACAGCTTTTTCATCGATATCAGAACCAATTACTGCTCGAACAAGCTCTCGATGTAAAAATGCCAATACACTGAGATGATATGCTGCGCCACAACAAGGATCATACAAGACACAAGGCGCAGTATTCTGATAGATTGATTTGCGCAGCGCTAAACAGCGTTGAAAAATTTCACTGGCCAGTCTGACAGGAAATGCCGGATGCCCTGGCAGGCTGTAAAATACCCTCCCACTGGCAAGATCTGAATAATCCTGGTCTTCAACTGCAAATTTATATTGCATAAGCCTCTATGTAATTCCTTACAAAGATTATAAATCATGAGGCTCTGTGGGAAAGATCCTGGAAGGAATACCCACCCTAAAGTTTGGTACAACGGCTAGATCATAAACAAAACAAAGGAGTTGTGGTCTCAACCCCCTTTAATCAGATTCGTCTGATTTCCCCATTATTGAAAGTCAATCGAAGCTCCGGCTTTGGAAAGGAAGGCTGATCATCGAACACTCATTACTGGTGCATCGATCAATACTTGTCCTTTCCATTTCCCGGTGCTGAGATTTTTGACGCTTTTATTCCAATTTGGACAATGGATGTAACGTCGGCGGTATAGGGTTAATCAAAGACACCAGCAGCTTCTGGCTGGTAGAGCACCTTCTCCAAACGCAGATGCACCGGGCCGGCAGGGGTTTCCCAGGTGAAGGTGTCTCCCACCTGGACGCCCAACATGGCGGTACCGATAGGCGCCAGAACCGAGACCTGATTCTCCTCGCGAGCTGAATCTGGATAGCATAGGGATAGCTCCATCTTCTCGCCCGTTTCCAGATCGGTGAGGATGGCCGTGGAGTTCATGGTGATCACATCAGCGGGTATGGCATCAGCCGGTAAGATCTCGGCGCGTCCCAGCTCGCCTTTGAGAAGTTGGATCGCCTGAGTATGGCGATAGCCGCTGTTCTCGGCTTCAAAGATCGCATCCCTCAGACGGCTGAGATCATTTTGGGTAATGTAAATTTTCTTGGGGTTCATTTTATTTCCTTTCATAGTCAAACAAAAAGACTTCCGCTGGTCTGAACCATGCCGGAAGTCTTTTAGATAATAAAACAGGCTGGTTACTGGCGCATCACCGGTCTAAATTTGTAGCCGTACACTAACATGCCTCGCTCGTCGCCATCCTGGCGGATCTTGCGGGTGACCATTTCTACTGGCATGCCAATTTCTACTGGCTGTTCGCCCAGATCGGTGAGCTGAGCGGTGACCATGGGGCCTTCATCGAGGGCAACCACTGCCACGGTGTAGGGGATGTTCTCCTCATAGCCGGCGGGGGCATCGCGCATGATGGTGTAAGAATAGATGGTACCTTTTCCGCTAAAAGAGTACTGGGTCTTGGCCTCCTCACCGCAGTTGGGGCAAACATCGCGCGGGGGGAAGATCTTATAATCGCAGTGGGGGCAGACTTCACCGACCAGTGCATATCGTTGTTGTTTTAATCGCCAATGGCGTGGAACTTCCATCTCTAAACTCCGTTTCTACCTTTAGGGTACTGTAGTAACAGTAGTTTAGACGACGCTTTCTATCAAAACCTATCAAGTTACCTGCTGACAGATTTGAGAGTTGCGGCAGGGGCTCGAACCTGACGCATCTCTTAAATTAACTTGTAAAATGCAGCCACAGATTGGATTAAAACCAGATTAAAGATATATAATTATGCATAATTATTATCTGATTTGTTCAATAAGGAGAAAAATGACTACCCCAACTGAACCATCTGTAGTTGAACCAACCCCCGAAGTTACCAATGATGATCGCATGTGGGTCCTCCTGAGCTTTATCTTCACCCCCATCATCCCCATTGTGATGATGCTCATGGAAGATAAGAAAGCTCGTCCTTTCATCAAATATCACTCCGTTCCTGCATTGATCTTGGGAATCGCTGTCGCCGTGGTGGCAACCTTGCTGGCCCTCATTCCCTTCGTGGGCTGCATCTCCCCCTTGCTCTGGATCATCCCCATCATCTACGGTATCAAAGCTTACAAGGGAGTAAAGGTTGATGTGCCCGTGATCACCAAGTTCTCCCAGGACCAGGGCTGGTCATAACTCTTTAGTAACAGATCGTTTGCAAATGAAAGATCCTTCCAATAGCGGAAGGATCTTTTTTTTAGGATTTATTGATTTTGACAGTTCTCTAATCTCGATTCTCAACTCTCATGCTTTTCCAAATTGCCCCAGCAACTCATCAAAAATGCCTGCGCTGGCGATTGTGTCTGCCCAGGGGATGAGGTCGCTCTCGATGCGTCCCTGCAGATACAGCTCGGCCACATGCAGGATCTGATAAATAAAGCCATCGGCCACGGGTTCTTCAAAGCGTTCCACCAGCTCGCCATCTGTATCGCGCAGTTCGGCCCACTGGGGGCCGGAGGTGTTGGGCAACGTAATGCTGCCTTGGGTGCCGTAGATATTGGCGTACAATGCATTCACATTAAAGCCGCTGGTCAGGCTGGCTAATGCGCCACTGGCAAACTTGAGGCTGAAGGCCGCGGCCGTATCCACCCCGGTGGGCGCGATGATGGCTTCACCACTCATGCTCACGGGCAGTTCAGCCA
>CAZWKK010000199.1:0-4218 GCA_964634855.1 uncultured Anaerolinea sp. | reverse complement strand
CATTCGTCAGGCGCAAGAATCCGCTCAGATTGGCAGTTGGGAGTGGAATTCTGAAACAGACGAATTAGTTTGCTCCGAAATGATGCAAAAGCTCTTTGATAAAAAGCCAACCGAATTTAAACATTCCATCTCGTGCTTGATGGATAGTGTTTTACCTGAAGATAAAAGCCGGCTGACCAAATGTTTTTCAGAATGCATCAAACGGGATGAACCATTTGATATTGAATTTCGGATTTTGGATTCAGGTTTAAATATTCGCTGGTTGGAGGCTAAAGGAAGCCCGGCAAACGAAGCAAATAGGAAGACACTTTCCGGGACGATGCAAGATATCACTGCCCGAAAAAAAATTGAATCTGATCTGGAGAAAGCCATCCTGGATTATCGCTTTATCACCGATAATTCAGATGATGTGATCTGGATCTATGATATTGAATCACAAAAGTATACCTATATCAGTCCATCTGTCCAAAGGATGCATGGCGTAAGTGTAGAAGAGGGGTTAAAGCGAAAATTTACTGAAGTCCTTACACCCGAATCAGCACAACGTGTAACCGGGATGATCGCAAAAAAACTCCCCATGTTTATTTTGGGGATCAAAGTTGATGCCATTACTTTGGAGTTGGACCAATACCGTGCTGATGGCTCCATTGTGCCAACTGAAACGACTACCAAGCTGGCGCGTAATGCCGAAGGCAAGATCCAGATCATCGGAATCTCGCGGAATATTTCGGAGAGAAAGCGCATCGAAAATGAATTGCGCGTCAGCCTGCAATTTATGGCAGGGGCAGAAAAACAGACGGGTCTGGCAAGCTGGTCGCTCGATCTGCGTACCGGGAAGAGCTGGTGGTCACCAGAAATGTACCGGGTGTTCGGACTCGATCCATCGGGTGGAGTGCCCTCAGCAGAAGAGTATTTGCGTAGAATTCACCCGGATGATCGGCAAATGCTCTCAGATACGATGGTCAGATTGAACTCAGGTGAGGAGCCAGAACAACGGGAGTTTCGTACCAATCCGGCAATAATCCCATTCCGAATTCTTAAACCCGCCTATTCTGTGGAACGGGATTCGAGTGGGACTGTTATCAGCTTTTTTGGCACCCAACTGGATATCACAGAAAAGAAAAAAGCCGAAGAGGAGTTGGAGCGCGCAAACGCAAACTATCGATTGATCTCTGAGAATACGAGTGATGTGATCTGGGTGATGGATTTTGAATCGCAAAAATATGTGTATGTCAGCCCCTCCATCCAAAGGCTGCGAGGATATTCCCCAGATGAAGTACTGCACGAAAATATCAAGCGCTCCATGACGGAATCTTCCTATCGATTGGTAGAAAAAGAACTTTTAGATGGGTTTCAGGAATTTACGCAAACGGGCAGACCGGTTTCAACATCAATTCAGGTAGAGCTGATCCATAAAAATGGCTCTATTGTACCCAGTGAGATCACTGCTACCCTGGCCTCAGATGCCAGTGGAAAATTGCAGGTGGTGGGAATTTCACGCGATGTTACCGAACGTGTCAAAGCTGAAGAAGCATTAAGGTTCAGTAATGAAACCAACAAGGCCATCCTGAACTCAACACAAGACTCTATTTATCTGATCGACCCGACAGGTGTTATTTATGTTGCCAACCGTGTAGCAGCCGCCAGGTATCAATTGGATGCTGAAACGATCATTGGAAAAAACGTCTTCGAATTGTCCACCCCACAGGCAAGAGAAATTCGCCTGAACTTGGTGCAAGAAGTCCTTTCTACTCAAAAAAGCGTCACAAAAGAATATCAAACAGAGGGCAGAACCTTTCAGGCAAGCCTGTATCCACTTTTAGATGATGTAGGGAATATTAAGTTCATCAGTATTTATTCGAAAGAAAATACAAATAAATAGAATTTTTTTTGAAAATGATCAGATAAAAAGAAAGACATGTGTTTGAAATATCTCCTCAAAGCCAGCCCGTTGGAAGTTGTGGAAAGGTGGGTATTCCAGATCATATTCTGTTAAAGCCAGGCAAGCTAACCCCGGAAGAATTTGAAATTATGAAGACCCATACCGTCATCGGCGCAAAAACGTTGATGGATGTGAGTCAGCGCTTCCCGAACAATCAATTCATCCGCATGGGAATCAAGATCGCTCTCTCTCATCATGAACGGTGGGATGGCAAAGGCTACCCGGAAGGCTTGGTTGGCGATAATATTCCCTTGAGCGCCAGGATCATGACCATTGTTGATGTGTATGATGCCGTTCGTTCAAAAAGAGTGTATAAGCCACCCGTCTCGCATGAAGAGACCTGTAAGATCATTATGGCTGGAGCTGGCAGCCAGTTTGACCCAGAACTGGTGAATGTCTTTGCGTCACTTCGTAGGCGCTTCCAGGAAATCTGGGAAGAGCTGCAGGATTAAGCATCGATTCTTAAATTTGGTTTTAGCAAGATCGTGTAGTCAAGTATAATAGGCACATGCCCAGTAAAATTACCCCCATCGTCATTGGTGTTGCAGGCGGCTCTGGCTCTGGAAAGACCACCGTTGCCAATATTGTGCTCGAACGTGTCGGCCGGCATCGGATCGCCTATTTGCCGCATGATGCTTACTACCGAGATCTCACCAGTTTGCCGCTCAACCAGCGCATGGAGGTCAATTTTGACCACCCCGACTCGTTGGAATCTGATCTTTTGGTGCAGCACATAAAACAATTGAAACGATGGGAAACTGTGCAATTGCCGATCTATGATTTTACCCACCACAGCCGCACGGGTGAAACCTTGCCGGTCAAACCGCAACGGGTGATTTTGGTGGAAGGCATTTTGATCTATTCTGAAAAGAAATTGCGCGATCTTTTTGATGTGAAGATCTTTGTAGACACCGATTCAGACCTGCGTTTTATCCGCCGGTTGCAGCGTGATATTTCTGAGCGTGGCCGCACCACCGAAAACGTTGTCAACCAATACCTCAGCACGGTACGCCCCATGCACCTTGAGTTCGTAGAGCCTTCCAAACGATATGCCGATATCATCATTCCAGAAGGCGGAATGAATGAAGTTGCCATGGATATGGTGATCGCCCGTATTGAGGCTCTCCTGAAAGAAGAAGAAAAAGAGAACTCATGAAAAGCGGTTGGAAGCTCAACCTGGTACGCATCCTGGTCCTCGTTGCGGTGCTTGGGTTGACAGCGGTTCTATATTTGAATCGTCAGTCTGTTAGCAAATTAGAAGTGCTGGGTTACCCCGGCATTTTTCTCATCTCCCTTCTCTCAAATGCCACACTCATCTTGCCCGTGCCAGGTGTTCTGTTCACCTCAGCGATGGGTGCCATCTTCAATCCTATTTGGGTTGCTCTGGCGGCTGGCACAGGCGCGGCCATTGGCGAGATCTCGGGGTATCTGGTGGGGTTCAGCGGTCAGGCTGTGATCGAGAACAAGACCTGGTACGACCGCATCACCGGCTGGATGAAGAAGTACGGCGATGTGATCATTTTTTTGTTGGCGGTCATCCCCAACCCGGTCTTTGATATTGCAGGCATGGTGGCAGGTGCGCTGAAGCTACCCCTGTGGCGATTTTTGTTGTGGAGCTGGTTGGGAAAGTGCATTAAGATGTTGGCCTTTGCCTATGGAGGCGCAGGGCTGCTACACTTGTTCAACTTCCCCGCATAAAAAACGCTGACTTAGTTGTCAGCGTTTTTAGTTTCTACAAAAATGCGTTTGGCTACCGTAAATCCCAGGGTGATGGGACCGCCGTTGACCTCGATGGTCAAGGTGTGGTTGAAGGGCAAAACTTCGATCACTTTGGCCTTTTTGCCAGGGGTTATCGATTTCTCTTCCAGATATTCCAATAATTCAGAATTCTCTTCTGCCAGTTCGTGTATGCGGCGAATGGTGGTCTCTTTGCCAACCGGTACCTCGGTCAACGCGACCCATTTGGCCACATAGTCTTCCTGACCTGGCAGGGGATTGCCATGCGGGCAGGTTTTAGGGTGACCAAGAGATTCGTAAAGGGCGTTCTCCGCTTCTTCAGAGATGGCGTGTTCCAGATTATGCGCTTCAGAATGCAGCTTTGACCAGGGCAGCATGCGCATCATCATCCATTCCATTAACATATGCTTGCGCATGATCTGACGGGCTGCCTCCCAGCCAGAATCGGTGAGGTGGGTGCCGTTATCGGTCATGGAGATCAAGCCGTCACGAACCATGCGCTTCAGGGTGTTTGTTACTGTAGGGGGCGTTACTTGTAA
>CAZWKK010000198.1:0-4264 GCA_964634855.1 uncultured Anaerolinea sp. | reverse complement strand
TGCCTGCGCCTGAAGGGCTCACCTCAGCCACTTCGCTGCTGACCTCAACAGAAACTGCTCCCTTTACCCCACCCCTGGGCGATCACGCCTGATTTGGAGACAAAATGGCGCCTTCACGGCAAGAGCACATTTTAAAGTATTACCTGCAGTCTGGTCCGCTGAGTAGTTTGCCGACGGAGATACAGGCAGAAACTTTGCCGGATGACCTGGAATCTCTGGTTAGAGTGGTGCAGGGGCTGCTCATGCACATCTTTTGGGCGGAACGCTATGGGGTCAAACTGACCCCTGGCCGCAAAGATGAGGTGAACCTGCGCTCTTTCGCTGAGAAGTTCCCCGTTCTTTATGCTCTGGATGCTTCTCCTCTCAATAACTCACGTCCCCCAGAAAAGCGCCTGGTAGGCAACTGCCGCGATTTTAGTAATTTTTTGGCAGCCTTATTACGTCTCAAAGGCATCCCGGCCCGAGCCAGATGTGGATTTGGCGCCTATTTTGAGCCAGGCAAATACATTGACCACTGGGTAACCGAATACTGGAACCAGGCAGAGGCTCGCTGGGTGATGGTGGATGCACAACTGGATGAACTTCAGCAAGAAGTTCTCAAGATCAAATTCAACCCTCTGGACGTGCCTTCGTACCAGTTCATCACAGGCGGTAAAGCCTGGTTACTCTGCCGCAGCGGACAATCTGATGCGCAAAAGTACGGCATTTTGGATATGCACGGGATGTGGTTCATCCGTGGCGATCTGGTGCGAGACTTTTTGGCTCTCAACCGCCTGGAGATCTTACCCTGGGATACTTATGGCTTCATCAGCAAACACGATAGCCAGTTAACCTTAAAAGAGATGGAATTGCTGGATAAGATCGCGGGTCTCACCTTGGAGCCAGACGAAGCCTTTGATGAGATCCTTTCAATTTACGCCAACACCCCAGACCTGAGAGTCCCTCCCGCCTGGATCCCGATCAATCAATAGGAGGTCTGAATGTCTCTCATCTTCACCTGGTACGGCCATGCCGCCATTGACCTTTACACTTCTGGAAAACATATTTTGGTGGATCCCTTCCTCAGTGGTAACCCCAAAGCCTCGATCAGCGCTGAAGCTGTCCCTGCGGATTACATTTTGGTAACACACGGTCATGGCGACCACCTGGGCGACACATTCAATATCGCCAAACGCACAGGTGCTACTGTCATCAGCATCGCTGAGATCGCTGGCTATCTAGGTGGCAAAGGGCTCAAAACCCACGGGCAGCATATCGGCGGCGGCTTTGAATACCCCTTTGGCTACCTCAAACTCACCAATGCCTTGCATGGCTCCTCTTTGCCAGATGGCGCCTACGGGGGCAACCCTTGCGGCTTTCTACTCACCACCCAGGGGGGCAAAAAGGTGTATCTGGCCGGTGATACCGGACTCTTTGGCGACATGAAACTGATCGGCGATGAAGGCCTGGACCTGGCCGCCCTGCCCATCGGTGACAATTACACCATGGGGCCAACCGATGCCCTGCGCGCTGTGGAATTGCTGCGTCCCAAACAGGTGGTGCCCATTCACTACAATACCTTTGATCTGATCAAGCAAGATCCTCACGCCTGGGCCAAAGAGGTGGAGGCAAAAACTCCCGCCAGAGCAGTTGTTCTGGAACCCGGTCAAAGCCTGACGATATAAGAACATACTCCCCGCCTCGCGCGGGGATTTTTTATGATGGAAACCTTTATCACGCAGAGGCGCAGAGTTCGCAGAGATAACTTTTTTAAAAGATCATTCTCACGCGAAGTCGCGAAGAAAATCTAAGGGAAGATCTTTATCGCACAGAGGCACAGAGACCACAGAGAAAATCTATTTAGAAGATCAATCCCACACGATGGCCCGAAGTTCGCGAAGAAAACCTTAATTCAGGAAAAACCTTGATTCCTAAATATTGTGAGGTGCAATAACCAAGGCAGGGACTAAAGAATTTGAACTTCCTGATCTCTGATCACTCATCACTGTTCACTATCCTCCACACTCTTGTACTTTGGCATTATTCCTGCAACTAAGAGAGCTGTAATTCTGTTAATCAGGTATTGGAGGAGGAGCAATGAACACGATCTTGGATTTAGCCATCGTAGCGGCAAAGTTTTTGGTAGGCGCCTGGCCGGTGATGTTCCTGGTCTTGCTGATCGGAGTCGTCAAGCGGCAAAAAGGGTTCGGCGCTGTCTTGCGCAGTTCCACCCTGGCGCTCATCGTCACCTGGGGCCTTTTTGCAGTGGCCAAAATGGTCTTCTACCTGATGAAGATGGAAACTTTCCACCTTATTGACGAGCCGCTGGATACCCGCCTCTTTTTGGGGGTAGGTATATTGCTCTTCCCCTTTATGGTCGCCATTTTGCTGGAAGAACGCCGCAAGAAGTACACGGCCAGTACGCTGGAAGAACTACGTTCCCTCTCCCCCGCTGACTTTGAGGAGATGGTGGCTGACACCTATCGCGCTCAGGGTCATGATGTTGAGGTGGTCGGCGGTTCTGGTGACCACGGCATTGACCTGGTGGTGCGCTCCCAACGCGGCGAAATCTGGCTGGTGCAGTGCAAACGCTACAGCGGTAAAGTGGGTGAACCGGTCGTTCGCGATCTGTACGGCGCTCTGCGCGCCTCTGATGCCAACGGCGCCGCGCTCATCACCACCGGCTATATCACAGAATCTGCCCGGCTCTGGGCTGAAGGCAAACCCCTTCACCTCTTTGACGGCAACCAGTTCCTCAAGATCGTGTTGGCCACCCGCACCCGCAACAAATTGCCGGAGCAAACCCGCAACCTGAAATCCAAGTCAAATCGGGCCGAAGAAGCCTCTCCTCGCTTCGTTGCTCCCGCAGCGGTCACGTCTCGCTCTGCGGCCGCCCGCGTAGAAAGCGTTGCCCCCGCCAGCAGTAGGACCTCAGCGCCGTTGACTGCCCCTGCGGAAGAGGTTGAGGACAAACGCCCCTTCATGGTAATGCATGAAGCCCCCGATTGCCCGGCCTGTGGTGTGGAAATGGTGCTGCACACGCAAAAACATCTGTTTAAGAAACCGACCTACACCTATATTTGCCCCAATGCCCCCGATTGCACAGAAACTTACCCGGTTGAGTAAGTTCCTCTAAATTACCTCCTCCACCAGGCCGCGGAACCCCGTGGTCTGGTGCTTTTAACCACCTTTGTTGATGAGGCTCTGGATGAATCGTCCACGCGGCGTATCAAGGAAGCTCTCGTAGCCATATTGCTCATAGCCCATCTCCCGTTCAGCGGCACGCTTTTTGGCCTCCAGTGGGTAAACGGTTGCAGCCACAGATTCGGCAAAATCTTCCAGACGGTTGAAGTTCCCGTCCTTGCCACAGGCAGGTGGCAAAGCGCCAGGGTGGTACCAAAATCGCGGGTCCTTGTGTCGCCATTGATGCAGCAGCGGCACCGGCCCCCAACTATGGGTGATGCGTTTCATCTGGGCAGAGTGTCTCAGCCCGCTGGCATAATCCCAGGCGTGACCGAACTCATGAACGACCGTCCATTTGGTCAGGACCGCCGGGTTGAACTTGATCCATTTGGCACAGGTGAGCCCCAGTTGGCGGATGGGTTCGGCAATGATCGGCTTGGCCCGCAGCCAGAGCAGATTCTCCTGCCTCACCGCCCAGAGCTGAAAGAGGTCTTCACAGGCGGCCAGCAGGGTGGCACGCGCAGCCTCCGTCCATTCACCGCTCAGATCAACCTCATACAGGTCAAACACGCTTTTTGCCAGTCCGCTCATGAGCCTATTGTACAACAGGCAAGTGGATGTGTATAATATTAGTTGTTCAGACAAGTATCTCCCGCAATTATCCACATCATACCGCATCGATGCGAAGCCCCGGATTCCCCATCCGGGGTTTTCTTTAAATACTTGATAGGTTTTGCCAGTGCTCCACCGTTAAGATTGCATTACGTTGCTCACTTGGAGTGACCTGTATACTAAAATCAAGATGCATCTTCTGGCAGCCGATGGCTGCGGAAAGACCGCACAAGTGGAGTTACAACTTTTATGAACCCAAACAACTTTTCCAATGCCAAGAACCTGTTGCTTGTTCCGCAACGCAAGATCGGTATCATCGGCTACGGCGCTTATGTACCGCAGTACCGCCTGCCGGGCAGCGAGATCGCCCATATCTGGACGGGCGGCAAAGGCGGTTCTCCCGTCAAAGAGAAGTCAGTGGCAGGGCTGGACGAAGATGTGATCACCATGTCCATCGAGGCGGCTCGCAACGCGCTGGCTCGCGCTGGCA
>CAZWKK010000197.1:0-4267 GCA_964634855.1 uncultured Anaerolinea sp. | reverse complement strand
CGGCGTTTAGTGTTGGTCCAGTTCAGATTTATCTGGGCGAGGGCGTAAATGTCAAAGCCGGAGCTTCTGTTTTTGAGACTGTCGAAAACTATTTGAAGGCGGTTGTGAACGATGGTGATTATATTGCCATCAATGCCTATATCCCTCGCAATGAAAGCAATGAAGAGTTATTGACAAATTTCAGAGCAAAGGTGCTGGCTGAATTCAAGAAAGCCACAACACTGGGCTTTGGACCGCGTTTCTTGCACTCAACCGGCCAATTACATAAAGGTGGTGCGGATAATGGCGTGTTCATCCAGATCACCGCTGACCCGATTGAAGATATCGAAATCCCCACCGAAGGCATCAGTTTTGGCACTTTGGTACGGGCTCAGTCCATCGGTGATTTTGAGGCCTTGGAGGCTCGTGGACGGCGGGTGATCCGCATACACTTGCCCAAGCCAGATCACTTCCATTTGTTGAAGTAAAGAATTGCGGCTCTCAAATCGAGAGCCGCATTATTTTTAAAAAATTGGCCAACCCCGGATCAACCGGGAGATGATCCCAATGATAACCAACAAGAGGTAAACGCCACCAATTGTTCCAATCATGAATGCCCATTGTTTATTGGAATATATTTTATTTGTCGGATCATCCTTTGGGTAGACAAACACTAAAGTGATCATGCAGATCATGATGATGAAGAAAGTGATTATTAGAATCATCCTTGGACCAAAATTTTCAAAGATTGGGCCGAGTAAGAAACTTAATATCATCGCTCCAAGCGTTCCGCCGACCATATAGATCCAGGGAGCGGATGTTTCTTGCTTGGACAGGGAAGAAAGCACAAGTATTGCTCCGGCAAAAATTGGAAGAAAGATCGCGATTGCCAGAATAACCGATGGAATAAAAAACTCAAATGCCAAGCCAAGAAGAATCAAGGCGTAGCCAATCAGCATCTTTACTTTATTATTGGAAAATTTGGCTAGAAATTTGGCTGCTAATGTTGCTCCTAGCCAGAGAATGAGTAAGCCTAAGCGAAAAAACCTTGTATCAAAATCAAAGCCAAAGTTCCATCCCCAAACCTGAGGCAAGAAGTCTATGGCGATGACCAACCACCCCATGGAAAAAAATACAAGAAATCCTTGCCAAATAAAATTATTTCGCTCCGTTGAGTTCGTTCTTACAGTGACTGAGGAATAAGGATTTGTAACAGGTGGTGTAGTTCTGCCCTTTGAAAGAAATTTGCCACAATTCGGACAGAATTGTTGATCTGAAGACACCTCAAATCCGCAATTGGGACAATACATTACTTTTTCTCCTGATTCGCCATTTTTTGCAGGCTGACAGTCATTTGCCCCAGTGTTTCTTGAAGCATGGCATTGGTTTTTTGTGCTTCCTGAAGTTGAGCATAAGTGTTGGCTTCAGTCGAGATCACCACCAAGACCAGTTGGGCGTTATAAATGATCATTAGCCCAAAAATAATCGCTGAAACAATGATGCCGACCGCCACCATTGCTTCGATGTTATCCGATACCAGTAGGATGATGGGTACAAGAATCCCGCCGATCATTACGATCCATCCAAGAACTTCATAGAACTTAGCGATACCATAAGCGGTTGTGAACCTTTTCACTGTAATTCTCCTCGAATTTTGGTTTTTGGCCATTCAATGGGGTAAAATCTTTGCTTGATAGTTCCCTTGATGGATAAAAAATAGTTTAGCATAGGATTGAATAAATCAATGCAAATTAATTGATTAATATTATTAAGACTTTGAACAGGAGCAGCCATGTCACGGTTAGATGAATTTGAGAGTTATCGTTCAAAAATGAATGATCGCATAGGGGAGATCGATCATTTGGGAATTAAGAGGTTCTATAACCTGGATACCAATGCCTATCATGACGCTGCCCTGGATGGAAAAACAAAGGAATTACTGGGGCTGGTTGCTTCGATGGTACTGCGCTGCAACGATTGCATTGATTATCATATTTTACAATGCATCCATGCGGGTTGGAGCGATGCAGAGCTTTACGATGCTTTTAACGTCGCGCTGGTTGTGGGAGGAAGCATTGTTATTCCACACTTGCGGCATGCTGTGGAATCACTCGATCTTGCAAGAGAAAAATAAGTAAAACCGGCCTCTAATTTGAGGCCGGTATCTTTTTACTTCTTCTTTCTAAATAACCAATTCAGTAATATGGTTCCTCCAAAAATTTGCCAGGGATGATCGCATACCCAAAGGAATGCTTGCAAACCTTTGCGGGCAATCGTAACCTTTTTCCCAGCCTCAATTGGGAGAGCAACTTTGGCACTCCAATCAAAATCGATCAAACGATCCAAATATCCGTTGCGGACACTGCCTTCCAGACTGAAGATGTAAATGTGATGGCAGTAGTTTCTGGCAACGAGCAGATCGCGGCGCAGATCCAACCAGCGCAGACTGCGCAGTTCGTGTTCGCCATCCACTTCTACACCACCACCTGTGCTGCCTAAACCAACACTTGTTGCTTGCTGGGCATAACTCCAAAGGATGGCCTCACCCTGTTTGGGGAAGAAGCTGGAATAGAGCATCAGGACTTCTCGATCAGCATTCAAAGGGGGAGTTCCCAATAGACGAGAGAACAAGCGGCTGTGACTGATCTTTTCGTCTACAACAAAGGGAAAGTTGTATGTTTCTACGGCAAACCCATCTGCGCGAATCAGGTTGACCAGTGCTCGAAGGTCGGCTTCTAGTCGTGCATACTTTTCCTCCTCAAAGAGGCGCCAAAACAGGTCTGGAAGCATTTTTGTCCATTGGCTTTGGAGTTGAAGCATTCGTGCATAGTGTGGCTCTATATCCAACCCAATCACAGAGATGGAGAGCTTATTTTTAGAAATCCACTCTTTGAGTTGGCTGTAAGTTTTTGCAGTTGCTGCGACGGTATCCAGGCTGGTCCAGTAGCCCTGTTCTTTGGGGAGAAGTAGCCAGGCAGTAATGGGGATACCCGCTTTGGTCAGTTTATGCACTACATCAGCACGTTGGGACGAGAAATCGCGTAAACCCATACTGATGTTCGCATTGAGCAAGCGTAAATTCTTGATCACATTTGAATCTGCAAATAGCGCTTGCAATTCTTTTTGCTCTAATTCGCAAAAGAAGGTCAAACTGGGGAAAGCATTCATAGCCTCGATATCCTAAAGAACAATTTCAAAGTAATTCACTGAGCTGGGTGGCAAGACGATTTTCTCTCTGGACGATGTGGGGTGAGTTTTAATAGTCACCCGAGCTGGAGTGGCGAAATCATTGTAAGAAAGGGGAGATGCTCCCTGAACAGATTCTATTTGCCCAATGTGCTTGATCTGGCTGCCTGGAATGCTAACGGATACTTCCATCTTATTTTCCGGGTGGCGATTAATGGCCAGTACTGTTAGAGTGTTTAGATCTTTTCGCGCAACGGTAACGTCAAGGTAGGGGACCTGAGAGTGAGCTTTGATGTTCTTGCTGATCTCTTGCGATTCAAACACAGGGCTTTCCTGGCTGGTTCGCAGGAATTCAGCGCCCATTTTTGCTGCCAAAACGAAGGGGAAATAGATGGTTGTGGCAATGGCGGTTTTCTCGTTGGTTTTCACCAGCGGGAGAACATTTACCAACTGGGCAAGGTTGGCGATGCCTACATACTCGCAGTTGCGCCACATCACATTCAGAATACCTGCCACGTAGAGGGCGTCTCGTAAGGTATAGGTCACCTGGTGCATGGAAGTGGCATTTGGCAGTGGCGGCAGCCAGACGTTCCATTCGTCAATCGATTGCGTAATAGCACCAGAACGACCAGCATCCTTAATTTCTGCTGCAACTCGCTGGATGATGGCTTCATAATCCAAGGGGGCTGCACAGATCGCGTGGTGCAGGGCGGTTGGATCGTAACTCTCTTTCCAGTCGGCTTGGTCTGGTTGATAAATGTGCCAGGAGAGAAAATCGAAGTCTTTGCCGTTTTCTTGCAAGACCACCCGGTTCCATTCAGCTGCAGGTTCATTGGGTGCATCTGAAAGTGGGTTATTGCCCACAGCGATGATCTTGATGGTGGGGTCCACCTGTTTCATGGCACGGATGAAGCGCTCGAGACGGCGTGAATATTCTTTGGCGCTGGTTGTGCCAATCTGCCATGGCCCCCAAACTTCATTTCCAACACCCCAGTATTTAACGCCGTAAGGTTCTTTGTGGCCATTGGCGGCTCGGCGCTTTCCCTGCTCGGTTTCGAGAGAGCCGTTACAGTACTCCACCCAACGGGCAGCTTCTTCAGCG
>CAZWKK010000196.1:0-4273 GCA_964634855.1 uncultured Anaerolinea sp. | reverse complement strand
CAGAGGAGGCCTTTCGGCCTCCTCATAAATACTAGATTATCAAATTATTGGATAGCAATACCAGAATAGTCTTCTGCAACAGAGTTTGCACCAACACGAGATTGCACACGGACAATTACTGCCAGTTCAGCGCCTGCAGGACCTTCAACTACAGCAGAGCCTCCAAAAGTACCGTCAGTGTAGTATCCAAATTCAGCAGCACCAACATTGCCAGCATTGGAATTAACTTTACCTCCAGCTGGAATTGCACCGAGAGTGTCAGTCCCAACCAATGTACCAGTTTTGTCGTAGTACCTCACGGTTACCTCACCTGCAGCCAATGCAGCACCAACGTTTTGGATGGCGATGTAAGCGCGTTGACGAGTGCCGTCAAACCAGTGATCGGTCGTCCAACGGACGTAAGGCAAAGCAACTTTTGCAGCACCGTTATTGAAGCCGAGGAAAGCTGTTGATAAACCACCGCCAAAGACCTTGCCCATGGCAACAATATCACCTGTGGCTGTAATGATAGCCGAACCGATATAACCGTCAGCATTTACATCGCAAGCATTGAACGATTGCTTAGCACCTGCAGCGAGAGTCACAGGGCCAGCTGTTCCGCCACTAGCATATGCAACGGTAACTTGGACGTCACCAACAGTGGTGTTTTGAACCGCATACGAGGATGTTTGAACGCCATTGAATTTGCATAAGGCAGAGGGCATGTAAATTGTGTCAGCGAAATCGGAAGCGCCTTCGAATGCATAGGCACCAGTTCCAGTAATGTTGAGTTCCAGTGCGGATGCTACCACGGGGGCAGGATTAGTTGTGCCATCTTTAGTAGCATATACTTGAAGAGATCCGTTGAAACCAGCTGGAATGGAAGCCATTGCGCCAAGATCATAGTACTTTGTAGCCATGGAAGGAACATTATCCGTGTTAACAGTAATAGAAGCTCCAGAAACAGGGACGAAGACTAGTTCGTAATCAGTAACACCCACATCCACATTCTGAACTGATACAATAGAGTTCGAGCCAAAAGTACCTTTCAATACAGTAGGAACCAGAACATAGTTGGAACCGCTAGCGAAGCCATTGGACATGGGTCTAACTGCTACACCGCTACCAGCTTTTGGAACCTGAACCAATGTGGAAACAATGGGCTGATTTGAGGACATGACTGCCGATCCTTTGAAACCTGGCACAATGTCACCAAGTGATCCAACATACAGAGATGTACCTGCAAGGGGAGCTAGGTCTGGGAGAGTTATTGGAATTTCAGTTGAACTATTCTCGGCTTGAAACACCAAAGTGATAGTGGCAGGGGCCGTGCCTACGTTCTGATAGGTAATAGATGTGGTGAATTGAGCGTCATACGCACCGGCTTCTACCTTGGAAGTGAAAACTCCTCCTAGAAGTAGGGCGAGCACTAAAACGATACTTGCGAATTTTACTTTCATCTGAGTCTCCTGTTAAGATATAATTTGCTTACGTTATGATTGTAGACTATCGTGGAATAAAGGCAATAACCCGTTTGAATTATCTTTTTGAAATCCGGGAAACGAAGAATTGGCTGAAAATCAAACTTACTAAAAATTAACCATGAAACGGAATTTTGTGCTAATGAAAAAGAATTACTCTCGCATTTTCCTCTTGGTTTTGACCATTTGTATCGTTATTTTGACCGGTTGCCAAATTGTGACCAAGACGACCCCAACACTAGAACCAGCAGCCGAACAATCCAAGGCCACCTCCCCTACTACGGAGATCCACCTGCCAGTTGTGATCTCCCCGGCAGGAGATAAGACAATGGTTTGTGGGCGTATTGTCACTGTAGATGGTTCCCCATTTGGCGATCTGAATATTAGGTTAGCTGAGGTTTACTACGGAGAAACCGGCTCTGAAGGTGCTTTTGTGTTAAACACTTCTTCAAGTCCCAGCGCAATGACTGATAAAGATGGATATTTCTGTACAGCTGAAATTGCTGTAACTGATTATGTATTAATAATTGGTCATCCCGAGGAAAATTACGAGATCTTTGCAGGAGAGGACTCGAAGGCAAAGGTTTGGTCTCCATTAGCGGGTGAGGTTTTGGAGATGGGAGAAATCGTTACTACGCTTGATCCAAAACCTTAATTACCTGCCGATAGAGCAGCACGTATTTTTTTGCCGCATTCTCTATCGTTAGTTCTCGTGCCCAGTTGAAAGCCTGTGAGCTAACTTTTCTGTATTGAGGGGGATCGTCAAAGGCTTTCAATATCGTTTCAGCGAGTTCGTCGCTGGAGCGTGTGCTAACAAGCCAGCCTGTTTCTTCATCCTGAACCAATTCATCATTCCCTGGAATATCGCTGGCAACCACCGGCACCCCCCTTGCCATGCTTTCAATGATAACGGTAGGTAACCCTTCGATCAAAGATGGAAGAACAAAGAGGTCCATTTGCTCCAGCCAAAATCTTGGGTCAGCCTGCCTTCCGATTAATATTACTTTCGCTTGCAAACCTAGATCGTTGATCCGACCTTCAAGAATTGGCCGATAGCTTCCTTCTCCCAGGATAATTAACTCACAATTCGGATTATTGGCTAAGACCTTGGGCATGGCATTAATTAGATATTGATAACCTTTGCGTTCAATCAATAGCCCAATTGCGCCAATCAATTTTCGGCTTTCCATTGTAAATTCTTTTACTGGGGCTGGCTCGAACCAATCGTGGGGAATTCCGTTATAAATCACTGATGCTTTGCTCTTTTTAATTTTAGTGCCTGGATAGCGATTTATGCCATTGACAACACTTTGAGAGACGCCCACCTGCAGGTCGGCGTGTAATGGGAATAGAAGCTTGGTAAATATCTGGCGCAAGACCCAGGCTAAGGGTCCATCGCCCCATTCTTTGTCGATATGCGCGGTTCGAGCGATCTTACCTTTGTATCCAAGAGTTCTGGCTCTAATTGCGGCTAGAGTTCCAACCTGGAAATGGGTGTTAATAATATTTATCCCGCGTTGAATGCAATATTTTGACAGCTGTGCAGAGTTTATCTTCGCGAGCAAACTTTTCCCTTCTAAAAACACAAAGGGGATAGAGAGAGCATTTAACTCATCAAGACATTTTCGCTCAATGTCGGTATTAAAACGATTCAGAATGGCAAGCCCGACATGGACACCCTCACCATATAAAGCTTTTGTAAGCTCAAATCCAAACTTATCACTGCCCCCGCTTTGATTGCCAAAATCCAAGCCTTTTATCAACTGAAGAACTCTGATTTGTGGTTCAGTCATTTTTGCCAGATCCAGTGAGCAGGTAGTCGTACAAGTCTTTATAAGATTTCGTGATCTCCTGAAGTGAATACCGTTTTACAGATTCCTTACCAGCCTGGCTAAGTAGCCGCCTTAGCTGAGGTCTCCCCATTAATTCACAGATCGCGTCTGCCAGAGAGGAAGGATCTGCCGGATTAACCAGCCAACCATTTTCCTTATGTGAAATCATCTCCCGTGAACCGGGAATGTCAGTGGCAATTACAGGCACACCGACTGCCATAGCCTCCATGATCACTGTCGGGAGTCCCTCCCAGAGTGACGAGGAAACAAATAGATCAAACGCCTCAAGTTGTTCCAGCACATTAGGTACTTGTCCGGCTATCGTCACGCGGTTCTCCAAACCAAGCTGCCTGACTTGCGCTTCTAATTCAAAACGCAGCTCCCCATCACCCAATAACGTCAAAGTCACTCCCGGATGACGCTGCAAGACCTGCGGGATTGCAGCCAATAAGTGTGCGTATCCTTTTTGTTCAGCAAGTCTGCCAACGCTAACGATAGCAAAAGCTTTCTTGTCAACTTCGGGCTCTAAAGAGATGGGGTTCTCAGAGGGCAGATTGATCCCGTTGTAAACCAGAACCGGTCTCAGCTTTTTCAATCCGGGGGGGTAACGTTTTGTTAGTTTCTCTGTGATCGCCGCGGACACCCCTACTTCGGCATCAAGAAATCTGGGGTATATAAAGTCAGAAATATTCTCTTTTGCTTTCCCAACAAAACCCGGCTCCCATTCGACCACGTTGTGGGCAGTCCTTAAAGCGACGGGGGTCTTTAGCTTGCTCCTCAACCAAAGCGCTGCGTATGTGCCTTGTTGAAAATGACTATGTAAAACATTGTGCCCCTTGCTTTCAACAATTTCCCGGAGGGTTTTAAACCCCGAAATGTAGCTGCCAAGTCGATTAGGACCCGCCCAGGTTGTCGCAAAAAATACAGGCAGACCAATCTCCCGGACTCTGGCAAGCCATTCGTTCTCCGCCTTTGTATGCA
>CAZWKK010000195.1:2108-4289 GCA_964634855.1 uncultured Anaerolinea sp. | reverse complement strand
TTCAGAATTCCACTCCCAACTGCCAATCTGAGCGGATTCTTGCGCCTGACGAATGCTCTTTTCAGAGCGAGCCAGGTTTTCTTCCAATTCCTTCTGCCGTTCGTGAGCACGGATCGATTCAATGCCAATCGAAATGTTATTGGCAAGATCAGTAAGTAAAGCCACTTCATCAGGCTCAAAAGCATCGGTCTCTGCAGAGTACAACATGAACGCCCCAAACGTTTTACCTTCTAGAATTAGGGGTAAAGCAATCGAAGCCTGATACCCATGCTTGATCGCACTTTCACGCCAGGGGGCGAATTTTGGATTTGTCAGGATGTTTTGATTTACGGATACTTTCCCCGTACGGATCACCGTCCCTGTTGGACCCTGCCCATATTTACTTTCGTCCCAGGTGATCTTGATACTTTCCAGATATCTTTTTTCGTAACCGCATTGGGCTCTGACCTTTACATTTTTGTCTTTGTCATTCTCCGCGTATCCCACCCAGGCTAACTTATATCCACCATCCTTTACACAAATGCTACAAATTTCATTTAATAAATTGTCCTCATCTTTCAATCTGATCAGGGCTTTGTTACATTGGCTAAGCATCAACAATGCTCGGGTTTCTCTTGCCAGTAATTTATCTTTTTGTATCTCTTCAGTCAGGTCTTGCAACGTTCCATAATTGATAAGGGGTTTTCCCGTAGGATCATAAGTGGTTTGCCCCAAAGCCTGTACTATGCGGATTTCACCGTTTGGGAACAGCAGTCGGCAACTCGTTTTTAGAGCCTGCTTTTCCTTAATGGCAATGTTGTATTCAGCGAAGACTCTTTCTCGGTCTTCTGGATGGACCAAAGACTCGACGATCTTTTGCGAAGGGCGAACCGAGTCTGGTTCTAGCCCAAATATCCTATATAACCTGTCAGACCAGATCATTTCGCCATTGGAGAGGTCGTGTTGCCAGGTGCCAGGTTCAATTGAAGTATAAAAAGAAATTGATTCAAAAGGGGATGGTTCGTTAGCGGAAGGATCTGCGGGCTTGGGGGAAGGAGATTTTGCCATGATATCCTCTTATCTTGCCGGTATCGCTTTGTCAAATCATCATTTGTTACATAAATTATAGCAAGCACTATCAATTTTGTTACCAATAATCACCTGCAATCTGAAGAATAATATCCGACGTAGAAATGGAATGAATCCATCGTTTCAATATTTTCTCGTATAATTGAGCCATGACCCCTATCCAGATCATCATCATCGTGCTTGTTATTGTGGGATTGGTTCTGTTGATGCGTTTGATCCAACCCAAATTGACCCCTTCTGAGAAGTATTTGCTTCATGTCATTCAGCGCAAGAGCCCTCAAGCCGACAACATCCGTCTGTACATGTGGGTCAAGATGGTAGCGCATCCTGTAGAAGATAATTCAGATCTGGAATACCAGAAAGATTACCTGGAAGATCTTGATGAGTACAAAATGCTCACAGAGCAGTTCTATGGCTTTGGTCCTTTTGTCCTTTACCCCCTCTTTGGCTACGAGGCCATTAACTGGCATCTGGGCGAGCAAACCAAAGATGAACTGGTGATCCGCCTCTCAGCCAATCAGATCGTACGTCGCTTTCCCAATTCGGCTGCGGTGATCGAAGACCTGGTGATCAAATCACCGGATGCTCTTACAGCAAGGTACATCACTAAACACCCTGAGGGAATGCCAACCCTGCAGGAAATGCGTGACCGCTATTATTTTTTGATCGAAGAATCGATGAAAGTGATTGTCAATACTACACGCAATGAGTGGTGGCCAGGCGTCAGCCCCGATATCCGCGAGTGGGCCGAAAACATGCTCACCCGTTTGGAGAAGAAGAAACAAGCAGCCGTTGAACCCCCGCAGGCTACTTAGGATTAAAATAAAAGAGCCACCGGTGGGAGTCGAACCCGCGACCCGCCGCTTACGAAGCGGCTGCTCTACCAACTGAGCTACGGTGGCAATTGCATCTTTCGTGAAAGACGCGCAAATTATATCAGGTCACACTCAATAAAGGCAAGGTGTTCGCTTTGAATATCGCAATGCTTTCTTACCATACCTGCCCCCTGGCCACGCTGGGCGGCAAAGACACCGGCGGCATGAACGTTTATGTGGCCGAGCTCACCCGTCAACTGGGGCGCATGGGCGTCCACGTAGATGTCTTTACCCGCTC
>CAZWKK010000195.1:0-2008 GCA_964634855.1 uncultured Anaerolinea sp. | reverse complement strand
GTCACCATCCCACCGGGAGTAGACACCGCCCGTTTCTACCCCATTGACCAGAAGGAAGCCAAGGAAGCAGTCGATATCCCATGCACAAACCGATTGTTGTTGTTTGTGGGACGTATCGAACCTCTAAAAGGACTGCAAAACTTACTTAAAGCCATTGCCCTTATCCGAGCACGGCGCAACTCTGAAGAAACCTGTTATTGTTTGGTCGTCATTGGCGGTGACCCCAATGCCTCTGCTGATTCCATGTCTACGGAGATGGCCAATATCAAGAAACTCAGTCAGGACCTGGGTCTGGAAGATCTTGTCGTCTTTCTAGGCAAACGGGCTCAGGAGACCCTGCCTTATTACTACTCAGCGGCTGATATTTTGATCATGCCTTCCTATTATGAATCTTTCGGTATGGTCGCTCTCGAGGCCATGGCCTGTGGCACACCCGTGGTAGCTTCACAGGTGGGCGGCTTGCCTTTCCTGGTACAGGATGGCAAAACCGGTTTTGTGGTACCGGGTGGTGACCCAGAAGCCCTGGTTCAGCCTTTGATGCGCCTGATGGACGATGCCGATCTTAGGGAAAAAATGGGTTGTCAAGCAGCTGAATACGCCCTGCAATACGACTGGAAGCTGATCGCAGAGCGCATCGAAGAAGTTTACAAAAAATTATTAAAAGAGTAAAAACAAAAACAACAAACTGGCAAAAAACAGAATCGCCGCATAACTTCGGTTGGCGGCATTCTCGCTTTTAAAGAGGATGTACACCAAAATAAATAGTCCCCCTACCCCACAAATATAACGGATAGCCTGGTAACCAAACACCACGATCGGCGCCCAGTTGGCCAAAAACGCAAAACCCAGCACATAGATCTTGCCCAACCAGCAGATGAGGAGGGTAAGTGTTGTGGTCCTCAACCCCATGGGTAGGAATTTTTTCCATAACGTTGCAGTGATCAAAGCGGTCATGATCCAAAAGATGATGCCACTTTGCTGAAAGATCTTAATGGAATCCAGTTGTGCTGCAAAGCGAACGACCTGCCAGAAGTAAACGCCTGCTGCCATGCCGCACCAGGCACGCCTTGGGTCTGAGGTGCGCACAGCCAAAGAGCGTTGCAACTCGAACACAGCCAGGGCCAACAAGATGAACAAATAGATCAACACCCCGATGCGATGGAAAAAGGCATTGATGGGTACCACCAGCAACGAGGTAACCAGGTAAAGAGCTAAAAGACGGATTGAATTGCCAATGCCGTCTGAAAGTTTACTGACTGATTCTGTGATGAAGCCGTTCATGCACACCTGAAATTTGAAAAGATTGTTCAATTCTATCAGGGATTCAAGAAATGGAATTGTTACTTCTTCGGTTTGTTTTTCTCTACCCTGTCCCCACTGACGACTGAGCGCTTGCCAAATTTTTCATGCAATTCATCCAAGGCGGTGAGCAAGCGGCGTTCCTTCTCGTTCGGTGTATCAAACAAACTCATCTGATGTGTCCGTGGTGCCAGACCCGCCACCCCCACCCCAATCAACCGTACTGGGCGGTCACCTTCCCACAAACTTTCAAGCAACTTCAAACTCGTTTCCAGGATCATGCCATCCTGATCGGTCGGCTGAGGTAACGACACCTGCCGGGTATGGGTTGAAAAATCGGACCAACGCAACTTGAGACGTACCACTTTACCACACACTTCCCCCTGGCGGAGTCTGAAGCCAACTTTCTGCGTGAGGTATCGCAGCGTTTGGCGCAATTCTTCCAGATCATTGGTATCACGGTCAAAGGTGGTTTCCTGGCTGATGGACTTGGTCTCGTATTCGGTTACAATGGGGCGGTCATCTAGCCCTTTGGCTCGCTCTGCCAGTTCCTTACCGTAGTTACCAAAGTGCTTCTCCAACATGTACGCCGGATAATTGGCAAGATCGCCCAAAGTCTTAATTCCGAGGTTGGCCAGAGCGACTTCTGTTTTAGGCCCAACTCCCCAAATAGCTTTGGCCGGGAGCGGTGCCAAAAAATCAGCTTCGC
>CAZWKK010000194.1:0-4300 GCA_964634855.1 uncultured Anaerolinea sp. | reverse complement strand
AGCGGCAAGGAATTCCTCATCAAAGAGATCGTTGCCTGCTGACCCCATCATCAAATCCGTCCTATAATTAACCAGAAGCTGCACTTCAAACTGAAGTGCAGTATTTTTCTGCGGAGAGAATTTGTATGAGCGAACAAACAAAAGCCAAATTGGGCAACCTCTGCCCGGTGCTGATCAGCCCTGATGTGCGCAAAACGGTACAGTTTTATGTGGAAAAACTGGGCTTTTGGTCTGCCCAGCATTATGACAAAATAGAAAACTTTGCCACCATTTACCGGGATGCAATTGAGTTCGTCATCGTGCAGGCCAGGCAGGGCGTGGTGGAATCAAATTTCAAACGCTACGGCGCCGGATTCGATGCCTATATTGACCCCGCTGAGATCGAAGGGGTGGACCAGCTCTATGCTGAATATGCCGGGCAGGGCGTCAAGATCTTACAGCCACCGCACCTTACCGATTATGGTTCGTACGAGTTCGTCTTTGAAGATGTTGACGGCCGCCAGATCGGCGTCGGCAGAATCAAAGAAGACCAAACCTATTTCAAGAACACAACGGCCAAACCTTTCTGATAAAAACATAAATCAAGCCCTTCGAGTTTGAAGGGCTTGATCATTTAATCTTTTGGCTTGCTACGGCAGGGTTACTTCGATCTGCTTCACCACGCCGTCGCGTTCAAATATGTGGCGGCTGGTTTCAGCATCCAGGCGGTGACCCGCAACTACCTGCGTTTTGCCATCAGCATTGAGCAACTGAATGGCAGCTTCGGCCCCGCTGCGAATGACCACCGGCACCTGGCAAATGGAATAGGCCAATGAGCCAGCCGGCAGAGATAGATCCTGCCAGGAATCATCCACAGCCAGATAGTGGAAAGTGGAAGGCCGCGCCAGCAGCTCAGCGCGGTTGAAAAGCAGGAAGTCGAAAACGATCTGACCCTCCACCACGGTAAAGCCCAACTCTGCCTGGCGGGCCAGGATCTCTTCTTTGACCATGCCAGACATACCGGGTTGTTTGGCACCCTGGCCAGCGGGGGTGTGGCTGTAGGGGTCGGTGGGGAAGGCACCATATTCAGCGGCAGACTTCTTAAAGCACTGGCCAGCACGGACATCGGCGTAGCGCTCCATCAGCCCCTGCAAGGAGGGCTCAGCTTGAGTGCGCTGCACGGTTTCCTGCACGGCCAACAACAATTTGGAGATCATGTGCCAGTAGATGCTGCCCAGCCCTTCAAAAGCAAAGAAGGTGCCGGAGCGACCGGTAAATTGTTCGTGATGGAAGGTAGCTTCAAAGAGTGCTTCAATGGCAGCCGATTCCTGCTCCACCAGTGCGGTAAAGCGGGCATCCTGTTTAAGCGTTGCCAGGGCAGCACTCACATCTGCAACGTTGCGGAAGTTACCGGCAAAATGATAATCGCCCAGCTCGTCACGTACCAGCAGACGGGTATCGCCTGCCTTTTGTAAGGCTTCCACCAACTTCAGCCCGTTCACCTGCGCGGCTGTGACGCGGTTGCGCTCCACAAACCCCTTAAGCGGACGATCCGGGTAAAGGATGTAACTGTGCTGATCCGCACGGAAGAGGGCACTGGCGCGCATGGCCTGCAGCAACTGCAAAGACTCTGCGCCATCCAACAAACCGGAAGAGAGCACCGCCACCTGGCCTTCCAACATCTCGTAAAGGTGGTTGACAGTGGCCGTTCCAGGCTGCAGACGCAGGGTATTGTACGAATGGTAAAGAGAATCGGCACGGCGGTTGGCACGCAGAGAATGATCGATATACCTGGCGGCCAGGTCGAGAAAGTTCAGTACTGCCTGCATGTCCAGATTTGACACCTTGCCAGACAGGCCAGATTTGTAGAAGTTCCAGCGGTAATCACTGCCCGCCTGGCCCAGAGCGTCCATCAAAGTACGGCGCTGAGCATCGCTGAACTGACCGGCCAGCAAAGACTGTGAATCAGTGAGAATGGCCGCCACTCGGCTAAAGAATTCCACCACCTCGGCGTGAATGGGCAGGGCTTTGGCATCGGCCTCAGCCAGGAAGGAGCGTAAAAAGACCACATAACGGCGCAGATAGGCCAGCGTCACCACCGAGATGCCTTTGCCCACCAGGGCGTTGTTGGCATCGTTCCACTCAGGGCGCTGGGTGGTCATCCAGATGCCGCCCTCCGGCACCAGATTGACCAGCTTGGCCAGCAGCAGGGTGAGCATCTTCTCGGCCAGGTTGGCGTGCAGCACCTCACCTTTGGCATCCGGCACCAGCTTGCCATCATTGCCCAGGCGGGTAACCCGCTCTTTGACTTTTTTCTCCAACTCCCAATCAAAACTGATGGTGGTGTAGGGATTTTTCAGGATCTCAGCGTACGGGTTGATGCGGTAAGGCACATCGGCATAGCTGAACATGGGTTGGGTCAGATGCCCCAATAATTTGCCGGGGTGTATCCTGGCGCTGATCTCCATGAGCTTGAGCAGATAAATGATCTGATGATCGCTCCAGTAGCCAATGTTGGCCCAGGGGTCGCCAGGCACGGGGATCTCCCAATCAATGCCGTGACGGGTGACGCGGTACGGGTTGTAGCCATCCACGGTGGTGGCATTGAGGAAGGTGAAGATCATGCTCTCCACATATTCCGGGTAAGAGGTGGAAAGCGCCTCCCAGTTCTGGAAAATATCGCGCCAGTTGCCTTCATAATCCAACTGCTGGGAACCATCACTCTTCTTGATGTTGATGGAGAAGCGGTTCCAGGGCCGGCTGGGGTCACCGTGACGGCGTGAGAAGGAGAGCGGCAGATAAGAATTGGAGAGACGCACCAGATCGGCAACGCCGCTGCCCTGCGCCAAAGACAATAATTCTTGAATGCGCAGTTGTTCTGGCAAAGCGGCGAACCAGGCCTGCTGAGAAATCAACACCGAGCGGTTGAGCCCTTTTACAAAATCAACAAAATCGGCTTTGTCCACTTTGTACTGGGAGGGGAAGTAGCCACCGCGCATCTCGTTGAACATGACATTGGCAAAATGGTGGGCAGTGAGCAGCGGGTTGGCGGTTACCTGCAAGCCATCGGCGGCGGCCACGATCTTCTGCAGGGCGGCCGTGTTGGCAGCAACATCTTCTTCAAGCAATGAAATCAGCTCATTGGCCGGTTTCTTGAGCAAGGCGGTGAGGTGCACCACCTTTGAGGCATCCTGGTCAACATCGGCCACAATGCGCCAGGCTTTTTCATCCCTGGCGGCCAGGTCTAAACGGGCGTGGGCAAAATACGCCCCGCGCTGACCACGCGTCTCGTGTTCAGTGTTCAGCGGGTCACCCGCGCGGAATGCATCCAGTTGGCTGTTGGTCAGCAGCCAGGCATCCGCCTTGAGCCCAACCTGCCAGGCCACCGTGGCCAGCAGGCTTTCACTTGGCTCGGCCAGGTCAGTGAGAGATGAATTGAGGGTAAAGATGCCCAGTCCCGTGGTAGGTTCCAGTTCATTGCGCTTGTAGGCATCCAACAGCGGACTGAAAATGTTCTGGGTTTGATCCGAAACATTGGCCGGCAGCAGGTTTTGCAGGCCGTCCAACGCTTCTATACTGCAAGGGGTATCCGCCTGGTTGACCAGCCAACTGCTCTTGACAAAGCCATAGGCATCACCAGAACGCCAGGCGTAACGGAAAGTCAACCCCAGGGTATGGTTGACCTCTTCAAAGACCAACACATTGCCGGGAATATTCTTGTACAAATTTTGTTCAATGGCATACAGGTTGGCCTGCCGGCTGGAAAAAGGCTCCCACAGAGAGCGCTTTCCATTGCGGGTCACCAGCAGCAGGGTACGCGGGCCAGTATTTTCGCTGTTTTCGGTCAGCTTATCAACGGTGTAATAGGGGAAGAGCGCATGCGCCGCATTGATGCGTCCGGCAGAGAGCCCGCCCGTGGAGGAGATGAACATCCAATGGTTGGAGCTGCTCACCAGGCTCATAAAGAAAGGTGGCATGGCCGGAGTATGCGCAATCTTGTAGAACGGCTCTCCCAGCAGGCGAACATACTCTCCCTGAACCTGTTGTTTTTGATTCTGGTACAAAGTCTCGGCAACAAAAATCGAGGGGGGTTGTGGGCTCATGTTCGCTCCTGGAAGAAGGGGGATATTTGTTTGAAATTCTTTACGGGCTAATTCTACATCAGGAATCGCATTTGCGAAAAACTTATTTTACATATAAAAATTTCTCGTTGAAAAGCCCATCTTGGCCCGCGCTGGGTAGTGGGGGTTTAATAACAAAACTGGCGGTTCACTGAGCCGCCAGTTTTGTTATTTGTAGGACTTTAATCAATTTACCAATT
>CAZWKK010000193.1:0-4362 GCA_964634855.1 uncultured Anaerolinea sp. | reverse complement strand
AGAGGAGCCTGATTATGAACAAACATTTTGTAACAATTCTCTGCCTCGCGTTGATCAGCATCGCGGTTTTGAGCGGATGCGAGCGCACGACCCCCACACCATTACCTGAGCCAACTGCCACGTTCGCCATCGGCTGGCCGGCCACAAAAACGCCAGTATTGACGGCCACCCCAACGCAGGCAGCGACCCCAACACAGATGGCTACGCTGACTGCCACCGCTGCGCCCACGTCCGCCAACTCTTGCGCAGATGCGCCGGCCATCCGGCTTACTGCCAACTCCTGGGCGCACGTCAGCCTGGTGCCGCCGCTTTCCAGCAATGTACGCAAAGAGCCCGGCCTCGAAGCTGAGAGGGTCTCCCGCCTGGCGCCTGGGCAAATCGTGTGGGTGATGGAAGGCCCGCGTTGCGCCGATGGCTATGCCTGGTGGTTGGTGCGCGATTCTGATTATCAGCAGGGCTGGACTGCCGAAGGGGATGGCGAAAATTACTGGTTGCTGCCCTCTCAGGACTCCTTTTTCTATAATACCGATCAATCCTCAGCGTCCTCTCACATGGTTCTCACCCAGGGGCAAAGCTATCGCGTCACCCTGTCTGGTACTTACAGCCTGTGGGTGCGGGCGCAATGGACCGATGCGGGTGTGTGCATCCGTGGCAATTTTGAGGTCTCGCCCATCTTCCCCAGCGTGGGGAAAGAAAATGGCCCGGTGGGAGCAGATGCCTATGCCCGCTTTGCCCGTCCCTTTTACGGGCCCTGCGCCACCACATATGAGCCGGGCGAGACCGTCAGCCAGATCCAACTCTCCAGCGATGGCGGCGCCACCTTCGCGCTGGCCGTCCCCATAAGCGCGCAGTACCGCCCGGATCACACCTACGTGTACGAGGTCAAAGGGCATGGCTATCCCCTCTCCATCCGCCTCGATGACGCCGTGCTGCAGGACAATTACGGCCAGATCCTGGTTCTGATCGAGAAGGTGGAGTGAGCGCGAGATTGTCTGCTATCGAAGTTCGTTCTGCCAGGGTGAGTGAAAAAGCACCCTCCTCACTGCCCGACTTCTGGCTCTTTACTGCTAATAAACCCCTTCGTGCTTTCTGCTACAATAATCAAATAATCCCCCTCATCATTGCTTCCAACAATATTTCCAGATCCATTTATTGATAGCTCTTCCTTATTGTCCTTCAACCCTGCAGGCATGAATTGGTTCAAGATAGCGGAGGGCTGGCAAATGAAATCATCTACGTGTATCTTACTGATCATGATCATCTTTTTGATGGCACTGGTGGCTCCCGCGCCAGGCATCAGCCAGGCAAAAACCCAGAATTTGTCGCCGGGCGATTACGCGGGGCGCTTTAGATATTCTGTCTACAACATGATGGTTGATGATCAAAAATCAGGGTCAACTACTTCTCATATTGATATTGTGCGTAACACCTATGTGGAAGGTACCATCTTCCTCACTGTTGATAAGAACGGCAAGATCCGACCTAAGGTAAGAATTACTCCAGACAGCGTTGCCACATACTACATTTATACAGCACGCATCACCCCCATTGATTGCAGCGTCACGGGTTACCTGGAAGGCGAGACCCGCATGACCATCAAACCCAATTCTTCCTCTGCTTTCGATCCAAAATCGCCCTCTTTTTCGGCCAATTTTACGCTAAACAACATCAGCCCATTGAGCTATTCCAAAATGGGATCCAATACCGATTGCCCATATGTCGCTACGCGCGGTTTTTTGGTCAAAGGTGTAAACGATCAAATCGGCGCCCTTAATAAATACAAGGTGCTCAAATTCAATATTCTGCGCATTTCAGAAGAAGGCTTTAGTGGAGATGTTTATGTTCCTCAATACGAAAAGAAACTCCCCACTCCAGGAGGATTTATTAAGAATACAGATATGGATGGCTTTTTCAGCGTTTACAAAATTGACCTGCTCGCTCCCCTGACGGATGACGATCTGGCACCCCTGGTATCTGAATGGAGGACAAAATGAGAGCTCTGACGGCCTTAAAATGGGTTTCTCTCGCTCTTGTCCTGATCCTGGCAAGCGCGTGCCAACCAGCACCTGATCAATCTTCGGCAGGGTCCACAGCGCCAACTGAGATATCCAGCCAAGCGACCCCTGCAGCAAATACCCAACCCGCTCCGGAAACAACTGAAAGCCAAGAAGAAATGGCGACTGAAGCTGATTTTGACGAAACGCCCACTCAGCCATTGCCAGACCCATTGGATAATTTGCTGGCAATCCGTCCGCTAAAGATCAGCCTGAACGCTGCTTTGCCAGATGGAACAAGCCGCTCCATGGAAGTGGAGATCGACCCGGTGGGGAACATGGTCGTACGTGCCAGCCATCCTCCGATCAGTGTTGCAGACCTGCCAGAAGGGATCACGCTGCCAAAAGAGAGCATCACCGCAGAGATCTATGTGATCGACGGGCTTGTTTACTCCCCTACAGAAGATGATCCAAATTGGAAGAACAGCCCCGTTGAAATGGACTACGGCGTCACATTATCAGATCAGATACACGGATTTGAGGGATTTTCCACCTGGCTTGACATGCTCCCTGCTGGCAGCCTGACAGCGGCGGGGGACGAAGTGGTTGGTGGATTTGCAACGGCAAAATACCTCGTCAATGGGCAGGTTGGCGGGCAAGCCATTAGCGGCGCCTTATGGTACGATCAGGCCACTCATTCACTGGTTAAAGCCGAGCTGCATGTTCCGGCTGCATTGACCAGCGATCCGGAAGCTCCTGAGAACGGGGAGACCATAATCACACTTTTAGCGGATAAGACGGAAGTTGCCCCCATCTCGTTGCCAAGCAACTAACGTATTTGAAGAACTGTGTTGCCAGACGACCATCCGATCGGAAGGTCGTCTATTTTTGCTCCCTATGACAGGGGTAAAAAAATGTGTATATTTGACCTATTCTTTCAATTTCTCATAAATTAGCCCATATTTGTCCATATTGTTTATTGCTTTTTACTTTTGGTATCGTATACTAATTAACAAGAATCTTTATTGTTATAACGAGGAGAGAAATGCAAAAATTCAGAAAGTTTTTATTGGTATCTGTGCTCATTCTGACGTTTGTACTGGCATCGTTCTCATCTGCCAAGGCGGACTCTGCAGATGCGCCAACCATCACCCCTGTTTCGGGTGACCAGGTGTTCAGCAGCTCATTTGTTTCCCCGGAGGCGCTGCCTGGCAGTATGAAACTGGGAGAGTTGACTGTACCTGTTGGCTTCCCCTCTGGTGAGGCACAATTTGGCGGACTGGGCATCACGGTCAGCGGGATGGATTACGGGCAAGCTTCACTTTGCTACAACATCAAGACCGCCGCAGTGGATCAGGGTTGGGGCGGTAAAGTGGGTCTGTGGACTGGCACCAAGTGGGAACTGCTTCCGACCACCATTACAGCGCCAACCGAAGGCACATTGGCTTCAGCCTGTGCAACCATCAGCGGTTCCGGTACTTATGCTTTCATCAAATACGTGGCGGAACCAAGCCTACTGCCAAAAGAAAAATGTTCTTTTACAGCAACCCCTAATTTTTATAGTTATGGTGAAGGCGTTGTCTTAAGTGCACAATTATCTGGAACAGGCATTCCTGCAGTCAATACAGTGGTTCAGTATAAAGTGCTCAGTTATGAGCCAGAGGGAGCTTTAAGCGGAGTGATGGAAGGTTCAATTCTGCATGGAATTTACGGCTCCAGTTATTCCGATTTCATTTCGGTTTATGTAAATACCGAGACCATCCAATCGGCCAGCCTCTATGTAAAATATCCCGCCTGTTCCTTCGTGCTCCATTACTCTGATACGACCGGCTGGGATGACTAAACTGACCGCCTCGTATAAATAGCATTTTAGTCAAATACAAGATAACAAAAAACACCCAGGAGGGTGTTTTTTGTAATTCGATCTTTTCAAGTAATGCAAGTCTATGATCTGCTCTTACTATTATTCATTTAGCCACTTTTTGGCGGCTGCTTCGTCTTTGAACAAGCGCATCGATTGAGACTGGTTCAGGCTGACAGTTTCGAGAAAGCGTAAGTTTTTGTCAAACTCCGTAATCAACAAAGCACGGCTAATATTGCGAACATCGAGATCAAATTTTTCAAACTCTTTGGCCATTTTTTCCGGCGCCATGTAGATCATGGCGGTACTGAGAGAAACGCTCATCTGTCGCGCGTCCAAAAACACTTTGCGGCAATCTTTTTCTTTGACCAGACCAGCGATCTGCGGAACCAACTCCTGAATGACCTGATAATCGAAATCGCCGGCAACTTTGACTTCGATAATCCGTTCTTCCTCATTAAAGGCAACCTCAATGCTCATGAGCTCTCTGCAACTCCCTTTTATAAA
>CAZWKK010000192.1:0-4362 GCA_964634855.1 uncultured Anaerolinea sp. | reverse complement strand
GCTGAAGATCACCGCCACAGGACGTTCCGCTCACGCCGCCGCTCACTACCTCGGTGACAACGCGGTCTATAAAATGCACACAGCCATCTCAGAAATCCAGGAGCTTGACCGTCGCATGCGTTTTGGCATGTTCAGTCACCCAGTTCTGGGCCACGCGTCCATCACGGTGACCGACGCTTTCGCGCGGACCAACTCAATTAACGCGGTCCCCAACCAGTTCACCATTTTTATTGACCACCGCATCACATTGAATGAATCACGCGAGGAAGCACTTGACACCGTCAGAGGGTTGATCGCAAATTACTTGCGGGACGAAATTACGGTTGAAGAGCTGTTCTATGATGAACCCTCCTATACCGGTTTTCGCTTCCCATTGAACAAGTTCTACCCGGCCTGGTTCCTGGATGAGTCTCATCCCTTCGTCGAAGCCGGCCAAAGGACTATCAAAGACCTGTGGGGTGCTTCACGTCCACTCGGTGCCTGGGATTTCTCCACCAACGGCACTTATTGGGCAGGTAAAGCCGGAATCCCGTCCATCGGCTTTGGTCCAGGCGATGAGGTTACCGCCCACACCATCAACGAGCATGTCGACTTGCAGGATGTGGTCGATGCCACGGCTTTCTACGCCTTGCTGCCCAAGAGCCTATCTGACCTGATAGATTATTACAAGCATTTTGTCGATCTAAAGTAACATCCCAGCCTTAGCTTGTCCTGCAAGATGGTCACCAGGCAATTTGCCGGTGGCCGTTTTGTTTAGGGTAATACCCTATCCGCGCCCTTTCCTTCATAGCACCCTCCCTGCAAGGCAGATTGAAAGCCGCAACCTGATCTACGGTCCCTATCAGCCATTGCGAGGCAACGGGAGCGACCATGGCGATCTCCAACCCTGCCAACAGTGAGATTGTTTCACTACATTCGCAATGAGGAAATTGCTTGCATGCTGTCAGGTTGAAAACCGTAACCTGACTTATGCCGGATTATTTGCCAACCTTTTGGTGGCTGATTGTGCGTCTGGTAACGGAAGTTGTGAGGGATGGGCCAAAACCATGCAATTAATCGCATGGTTATCATTCCCAGGCAATATTATTCACCTTAATGCCCGGTTAAATTGTTAACGGATCGCATTCCAATGAATCTCACTTTGTTATACAACCATGGTCTTATTTTGATGTAGGCAGACGCAGAAGCAGAGATCTGTTGAATATTATTTAAGAGTCGATTTCTTTACGCAAGACAGATGAGCGTCAGTCAAAATCTATTCGATGAGATTGTGGCATACGTTGCAAATACACAGTGGCTACGAGTGACTGTGTTGTTTAAATTTCGTAATATTGATTTTTTCCTTCTTTACCACCGAGATATCCTTCTGCAATTGCTTTTGAAATAAAACAAATATTGTATAATCTGCATTGTACAAACTGGAGCAGTATGACCACGATAAACGATTTATCTGATGAAACGAAGTATTCTGTACAAAGAATCAGCGATCTGACAGGCCTAAATCCGGTGACCTTACGAGCCTGGGAAAGGCGCTATGGGTTCCCTAAGCCGGAACGGGACAAGAACCGTTATAGGCTCTACTCAGACCGGGATTTGGCAATTTTGAGGTGGCTGATCAACAAGAAGACCAGCGGAGTATCAATCAGCTCAGCTTCCGCCACCTTGAAGGACATGATTGCTGAGGAAAACTGGCCTGAGGTCATTCCTTTTGGGATTGCCCAGGCCAAAACAGTCAGCTCAGTTCCGCCGCAGCGTTATGCGGATCACCTGTTTGAGTTATTAAAAAAGCACGATGAAGTCGAAGCAGCCAGGCTGTTTGATGAGTTGATCTCCATATTTGACCTTGAAACCCTGATTGAAGAAATTATCACACCCACCCTAGTCTCTGTGGGCCAAGCCTGGGTTCAAGGCGGACTGCTGATCAGCACAGAACATTTCGCGACTGCTTTCATTCTGAGCAGATTAAACAATCTTTACGTCTCGTTGCCCATCGTCAACAAAGGGCCAAGAATTCTCATAGGAGGGGCCCCAACTGAAGAACATGAGATGGGCGCCTTGATGATGGCCATGCTGCTGCGAAGCCGGGGTTACCTTGTGGAGTTTTTAGGAGCTAATCTGCATTTGGATGATCTCACAGATTATGCTCAACTGGTAAAACCAGCACTGGTAGTGCTAACTGCCAGTACTAACCGGGCAGGCATGGAATTGCTGCGGGCGCAGGTAAAGCTCAACACCGTTTCACCCGCTCCAAAATTCTGTTATGCCGGCTTTGCTTTTGATTTCGATCCTGATCTTATAAACATAATACCGGGCATCTACCTTGGGAAATCCATGGTCGACGCCCTGGACCAAATAAATCTGCTCTTAGCGCCAGATTAGATAATGACAGCTGCTTTGGTAGATGCCACCCATGATTGGGTGGCTTTTTTGACAAACTGCCTTGTGCGTTCAGCAGTCATAAGCAAAAAAAGAGTTGGCACGGTCTTGCCAACTCTTTTTGTCAGTCAATTGCTATGTTTACTGAGGAGGCAGAAGCACTGCATCGATGACGTGGATGACGCCATTGGAGGCTTCAACATCGGTGATGATCACTTCTACGGTATCGTTCAGGTAAACCTTGCCATTCTCAACCTTGATGGAGATGGGATCGCCCTGGACCGTATCGGCGCTGGTCAGTTTGACCACATCGGCAGCCATAACTTTACCGGGAACAACATGGTACAGCAGGATGGACTTGAGCTGTTCGAGGTTTTCGGGGAGCAGTAAACTGGCTACTGTGCCTTCGGGAAGTTTCGCGAAAGCGTCGTCGGTTGGCGCAAAGACGGTGAAGGGACCTTCGCCTTTGAGCGTGTCGATCAGGTCAGCAGCGGTCAGGGCGGCAGCGAGTGTGGTGAAGCGCCCATCAGCCACGGCGGTGTCGACGATGTCTGAGAGCTTTGGTTCAGTGATAGCGGTAGGTTCGGTGGTAGGGGTCGGCGTAGCTTGGGGTACGCATGCCACGAGCGCGAGAACCGCAACGAGCAAGATAGAAAGTAAGCTAAAGGGTTTCATTTTTTTCTCCTATTGTTAGTTTGTATATGTAGAATGTTTTGTACAACTTATAAACGTATTTTAGCGGGACAAGACTATTTGTACAAATATCTGTACAATGTTTCTTGACAAACGAAAAACAACTGTTCTCACAATCTTTGATGACCCGGTTTCAAAAGTGTTTTTGCGTATTCTATATTGAAAAATGGGTGTTGATCCTGAATAAATAAGGTCTTTGCAAGAAAATCGGGTTGGAAAGGGTTAAAACACTGTATATGGCTAAAGAATCTACTGCATTGCTCCAAAAATCACGGGAAATGTTGGCAAATTACGGGCAAGGTTGCAAATTTGTACAAGGATGATAGCAACTTGTCCGTAGTAAATAAAAATGGTAAAAAAAAGAGTGCGAATGGCTTGGTTTGAGTGCGGAACTGGTTGGTTTCGCAATGACCACGGTGGATGTCGTTAGGTTGAAAGTCACAACCTAATCCATGATCTTGGTTCTCTGGGGAAAGATCGTATTACAATGAGGTTGTCTTTTTACAACAAATAGATGCCTGTTTCAAACCAGTCGAATGTTGAGTTGAAAAATGCCTTGCTCACCAGACTTTATTGAATATCTGATCGAACAATTCTCCCCCGCCGGCACCATCACGACCGTCAGGATGTTTGGCGAATACGGGCTTTACCTGGATGGCAAGATCATCGGTTTGGTCTGCGATAACCAGTTCTTTCTCAAAAAGACCCAGGCGGCAGCCGACATGCTCGGCGAAAACGCCCTCATTGGCTACCCCTATACCGGTTCCCGGGGTATGTACGTGTTTGACTCGCTGGATGACCAGGATTTCGTTTGCTCGCTGCTACGTGCCAGCTGGGAGGAACTGCCATTCCCCAAGCCCAAGAAACCCCGCGGCAGGAAAGCCTGATGCCAATAACTACCCGGATTGTGGAACCTAGCCAGACTTGTTTGCGGCCGTGGGATACCCTATAATTAATTCGTCCAAACACCTCGCGTGCCTGCATTCATCGATCAGGGACTCGTCCATTATGAAGAAGCCGTTTTTCATCTTTTTGGTTGCTAGTCTGCTTCTCACCGCGTGTGGCCTGAAGATTACCGTGGAGGTGGATAAACCACCCACTGCCACTTCTACCGCGGTCAGCCTATTCACGACCACACCAACCCCAACCGCGACCCCCACCCCAGACGATAGTTCCCTCAAATGGGTCAACTCGAAAGCCAAATTCCAGGTTTTCATTCTGAACCCTGTCCAGACATGTGTGGCGGGAAATGACTTCATGAGTGGCCAGGCCTGCTATGGCGAGAAATGCGGG
>CAZWKK010000191.1:0-4392 GCA_964634855.1 uncultured Anaerolinea sp. | reverse complement strand
GTCATGGCCAACACCATATCGTGATCTGATTTGTCCTTGAAGCGCCCCATCTCACTGCCGATCTGATACCAGCGGCCGGTTTCCTTCCAAATATCGGCGGGCTGGACCACCGGCATGCTGATCTCCTGCCCACCGATGCCATCGATCTCTTCGCGCATGATGCCCATGATCTTCTTCAGCGAGCGTTGCGCCAGCGGCAGGTAGGTAAAAATACCCGCGCCCAGTTGTTTGATGAATCCGGCCCGCACCAACAATTGATGGCTGGCCACCTCGCATTCCACCGGGTTTTCACGCAAAGTTTGGCTGAACATTCGGGATAAGCGCATAGATTGACTCCAGAGATTAAATTAAAAATGAGTTTGTTAGTTTTGGATAATTTCTAAAAGACCAGCATCCAAGCAGATACGGCGCGGTAGAGCATGGGAGCCAGTACATGATTGCTCTTTTGCATGATCCAACCCAGGATCAAGCCCTGCACAAAGCTGACCGCCAGCACCATCCAGAAAGAAGCAAAAGGCATTGCCCATAAGCGGCCGGGTAATTGCCACAGGGTAAAGAGAACCGCCGTTGCCAGTAGTCCCCAGGGCTTGCCAATGCGCGATTGAAGCCGGGGTTGAATGTAACCGCGAAAGATGGTCTCTTCTGCAAATGCCCAGGCCAGATAGACCAGCAGCAGGCTGATCTGCCCACTGGTAACACCAGCAAGCATGGTCATGAACTTACCGCGCAAAAAGACCGTGAGCAACGCCAGCATAAGGCCAACACTAAAGCCAGCGCGCAGGTTGTCTTTGCCCCAGCCTACACTTTTAAGCGGCTGCCCGCGGGCAATGAGAGCTACCAGGAAGGGCAACAAAGCAACCACCGCCAGCACCATGCGGGCGGCATCTGCTCCGCCAGCAAAACCAGCGGCAAATGTTTGAAAGAATTTCAGAGCAGGGTTAATGAAGAACTGGAAGGCAAAAACGTAGATCAGGGCGAACAGAAAGAAAGCGTAATTCGCTTCCCGTTTGGGGTAAAGGAAATCCACCACATGGGTCTTTTTCAACATGGGGCTGATGCCGGCGATCATCACCACCGCCACAACGCCCAACCATTCGCTCAGATTTCCCAACCAAAAATTTACATCCACGATTGCCTGCCTGCTTGATGAATTATGCTACTTTCCTTGTTTTCGCCTTGCTGACCGGTTTGGTCTCTTCTACCTCAGCCTCAGTGCCGGGTTCTTTTGCCGGGGCGGGCTGGGTTTCTTCCGGTTCTTCAAAATTGATCTCCATCTTGTCTTCCATGCGTACCTGTCCGCGCAGGAAGGCTCCTTCTTCTGTACTGAAGGCAGTGGTCACCACATCACCCCAAACACGACCGGTGGAGCGGATCTCCAATTTCTCGGTCATCACATTGCCCTTGAGCGACCCAGCAACGATGACGTTGTTGGCTTTGACCACAGGGCAAGTAACCCGACCGGTTTCGCCAATTACCACAAGGCCGCGAATATTGATCTGACCTTCAAAGGTGCCTTCAATGCGAATGCCGCCTTTGCCACCCAAATTACCAGCCCAGGTAATGCCCGGTCCCAGCACAGAGGTGACGCGTTCGACCGGCGCTTTAACAGGAGGGGTAGGAACTGTCGTCTTTTTAAACATGCTTACCTTTCAACCGGCACCAATAAGATGGGCCGGTGGGTTTGTTCTACGATCTTGGGCGCCACGCTGCCTGCCCAGAAAGCGTTCATGCCAGATTTTCCGTGTGTACCCAGAACGATGAGCTGAGAATTTTGCGTATCGGCCGATTGTACCACCTGACGGGCCGGATCGCCACGCTCCACCTCGGCGCTGACAGTCACCTTGGCCTGCTGCATCGTCTTGATTTTTTCTTCCAAATATTCACAGGCATTGTCTTCGTCGATCTCAAGCAGGGCCGCTGTGGTTGTGGGCAACAATGTGCCAGTGGCGGAGTGCTTGGCGTTCAGTGTGGAAAGGGTCGGAACCACCTGGATGAGGTGGACCGCAGCGTCCAGGTCCTGAGCCAGTTCAGTGGTCACAGCAAAGCCAGATTCGTGCTCCGGGTTACCATCGAGAGCCACCAAAATACGTTCAAAACCTGAAAACTCTCCCTCGCTCTTTTCTGGTTGCAAGAGCAAGACTGGGATCGTGCCGCTGGCGATGACCTGTTGGGCAATGCTGCCCACCACAAAATCTCGCAGGCCGCCTTCGCCATGTGCGCACATCACGATCAGATCCGGATCCAATTCATCAGAGTGCTGCACAATGCTCTGCGAAACCTTGCTCACCTCTTCTGAGTGGACGTGGCGGTAGACCTCCAAATGAGGGGGGAAGGCCTTCTCAGCTACTTCCTGTAAATACTGGCAGGCTTCTGCTTCATTGGTCAAGTGGCGCTGCCCGTGAACGGAAGCCGGGGCATTCTTTTCGATGATATGTAACAGGGTAACCTGGGCTTTTAACTTATCCGCCAGGTAAACTACCACTGGCAATGCTGATTCGGCCAGTTGAGATCCATCCAAGGGAAGGAGAATGTGCTTGAACATCAGGCGCCTCCTGTAATCGTAGCCACAATTAAATAGATATTCAGTACCACCACAACCGCTGCCACAGCCCAGGCCAAAATGGTGGTGATCTTGCGGTTCACCAGCACCCCCATGATCTTTTTGTTGCTGGTAAAGATCACCAGCGGGATAATGGCAAAAGGCAGACCAAAACTGAGCAGCACCTGGCTGAGCACCAGGGTCTTGCTGGGGTCAAAGCCCACAAAGATCACGATCATGGAAGGCAGCATGGTCACCAAGCGGCGTACCCATACCGGGATCTCCCATGTGAGGAACCCCTGCATGATCACCTGCCCGGCCATAGTGCCGACTGATGCGCTGGACAAGCCTGAAAGCAATAAGGACAGGCCAAAGACCCAACTGGCGGCTTTGCCCATCAGCGGCTCGAGGGTCTTATATGCTACTTCAATCGTTCCTACATTTAAAATGCCCTGGTTATGAAAAGTGGTGGCCGACATGATGAGCATGGCGGCATTGACAAGGCTGGCCACGCCCATGGCGATGAAGACATCAACCAGCTCATATTTAAAGAGCTTTTTCAACAAAGCGGGTTTCTTTACCACCACCCGTCCCTGGGTCAGTGCGGAATGCAGGAAGATCGCATGCGGCATAACGGTAGCACCTAAAATACCGGCTGCCAACACCACACTCTGCGAGCCGTTGAACATGGGCACCACTGCATGGTAGGCTACTTCGCCCCAAATGGGTTTGACGATGATCATTTCCACCACATAGCTGATGGCTACCATGCCCACCATGGCCGAAATGACTGCTTCCAGCGGCCGGACGCCTTTGCGTTCCAAACCAAGCACCAAAAAGGTGGTGATACCGGTGAGGATACCTGCCACCCACATGGGGATGCCCAGCAATAAGTTAAAACCCAAAGCTGCGCCCAGAAACTCGGCCAGGTCGGTGAAGATGGCTACCAGTTCCATCAGCACCCACAAAAAGTAGACGAACCATTTGGGGAAGTGATCGTGGCACTGTTCGGCCAGGTTGCGACCGGTGGCAATACCCAATTTTGCCGATAAGGATTGAATCAGAATGGCCATCAGATTGCTGGCAAAGATGACCCAAAGCAGAGTCAGACCAAACTGCGCGCCACCTTCGATATTGGTGGCAAAGTTGCCAGGGTCCACATAGGCCACAGAAGCGATGAACGCCGGTCCCAGGAAAGGTAATAAGTTTGCCAGCTTGCTCTTTTTACTTTTACCGCTGAGCACAGCCTTGGCAGCCTTAACCGTCTGATCGGTTTGCGAGGTTGGTGAACTTGCTTTTACATGTGGACTCATAAGGTAAATGACCTATATTTAAGAAATCATGCCACTGGCGGCCAGATCGCTCCGGCGCGGATGATGGTGCCATCGGGGACATCGGCTTTGACCACGGCGCTGTTGCCAATGCGTACGCCGCTGCCCACTTTGACCCCCAGGTTGATGGTAACGCCCATGCCTATGAGGGTGCGCTGCCCCACCTGAACCGATCCGGCCAGAATTGCGCCAGGTGAAATATTGACGAAATCTGCCAGCACACAATCGTGTGAAAGAATGCTGCCAGTGTTCAAAATACAACCATACCCAACGCGAACATCACTGCCCACGTAGCAATTAAAGAAAACCTGCTCCCCTTCGGCCAACTGCGCGCTTTCTTCAATGAAAGCACGCGGATGAACGACGGTAGGCACCTTCAACCCAGCGGCTTTGATCTTTTCGTAGATCTTCAAGCGCGGGGTGATATCACCAATACCGCCCACCGCATTGACCACCTGACCAATGCCCTGAGCCCGCAAGCGTAGCAAATAGTCGCCGCCACCCAACACGGGCACGCCCAGG
>CAZWKK010000190.1:0-4395 GCA_964634855.1 uncultured Anaerolinea sp. | reverse complement strand
ATGGCTTTGATCTGATCCAGCATTTCCATACAGCCATCCAGAGAGCCTTTTTTGGTGATCTCTTCGATCCTGGCAGCGGGTTCGCGGATGGAGCGGATCTCAAAGTTACCGGCAGCCCCTTTGATGCTGTGACTGAGGAAGTTGGCCTTGGTCACATCTTTTTTCTCAAGCGCTTCATCCAGCTCAAAAACAGATTTTTTTAGATGAGTAATGAAAGCACCCAAGAACTCATAGAAGGTCGATTTATCGTCGCCAAAACGCGGTAACGCGGTGACAATATCATAAAGGGGGATAAAGGGCTTGGTCTGAGAGACCTTGCGTACCTGGGCCATGCGGTCTTCTGTGGTGTAGCCAGCCATATATTTTTTGATCAGGCTGAGCGTTTCATCCACGTTGAGCGGCTTGGGGATGTAATCGTCCATGCCAGCTTGCAGGCATTTCTCACGGTCACCGGCCATGGCATAGGCTGTCATGGCAATGATGGGCATCTTAGCCACGTTTCCACCCAACTGGCGGATACGTTTGGTAGCCTCAAAGCCGTCCATCTCAGGCATTTGTACATCCATCAAAACAATGCGGTAGGCTTTGCGCTGAACGGCTTCCACGGCCTGTTTGCCGGTATCCACCACGTCGACGGCGTAGCCCACCTTTTGCAGCAGGCGCAAGGCTAACATCTGGTTCACCGGGTTATCTTCTGCCAGCAAAATACTGTTGTGCTCCCGCTCGCTTTCATTGAGCATATGTTTGGTGATGAGCGAACTGGTGTTCTTGTTGACGGTTTTACCTTCCTGACCAAGCACGGTGAGGATGGTATTGAACAGTTCTTTTTGACGTACGGGTTTCAGCAGGTAAGCCGAACACCCCATTCCCTCCAGACGGGCAGCATCACCGCGGTGCCCCATGGAGGTAAGAATGATCACTTTTGTGGAACGCAGTTCCGGGTCCATTTTGATCTCTTTGAGCACCCGTTCGCCATCCATTTCGGGCATTTGCATATCCAGTAACACCAGTCGGGCGGGTTCACCCAAAGAAGCCTTTTTGTGCAAAATGGACAGGGCTTCAAACCCTGTGGAGGCTTTAAACACTTCGCAGCCAAACCCACTGACGATCTTTTCCAGGATCAAGCGGTTGGTCTTGTTGTCGTCCACCACCAGAATGGGGACGTCTTTCAGATCCATGGGGATGACCAGGGGACGGGTGCCTTCTTCTGTAGGTTTATCCGTCACAACAGTAAACCAGAAGGTACTACCTTTGCCAGGTTCGCTTTGCACGCCAATCTCGCCGCCCATCAGCTTGACCAACTCGGAAGAGATGGTCAGACCCAGGCCGGTGCCGCCGTACTTGCGGGTGGAAGTGCTATCTACCTGGATAAAACGCTCAAAAATGGCACTTTGCTTATCATGCGGAATACCGATGCCGGTATCTGAAATGCTGAAGAGCAGACGGTCATAATCTTTGCCAATCTCATCGGCCATGGCGCGGATAACGATCTCACCTTCTGAGGTGAATTTGATGGCGTTGCCTACCAGATTTACCAATACCTGGCGCAGACGGGTAGGGTCGCCCTTCACCCGCGAAGGCACATCGCGGTTAACCATACAAACCATCTCCACCCCTTTGGCCTCGGCGCGGGCTGCCATGATGCGTGCCACCCCTTCAACTAATGAGCGGATGTCATAATCGATCTTTTCCATAACGACCTGGCCAGATTCGATCTTGGCGAAATCGAGGATCTCGTTGATAAGGCTGAGCAGGGATTCGGCGCTCTCAAAGGCCGTGTTTAAGTAATCTTTTTGTTCCTGGTTCAAAGGGGTGTCTTTGAGCAGTTCGATCATACCAATCACCCCATTCATGGGGGTTCGGATCTCATGGCTCATATTGGCCAGGAATTCACTCTTGGCTTTATCGGCAGCTTCTGCGGCACGTTTGGCTTCCATCACCACCGAGACGTCATGGTAAATGGCCAGCACGCCCACTTTACGCTCGTCCACGATCACGGGTACGCCAGAGATCTCTACTTCTATAGCGCTGCCATCTTTGCGGTAACGGGTGGTGTAGCCGTGGATGGGTTTGCCATCCCGGGTTCGGTTGGTGAAATCGATGGCTTCTTCTTTTTTGCCACCAGCGATCAGGGTATCCAGATTCTTGCCCAATACTTCTGCTTCTGTGTACTGGAACAATTCTTCAAACGTTGGGTTGCAATTGGTAATGTTGTCGTCCAGGTCCAGGGTGACAATCGCTGCCGGGCTGTACTGGAAAAGCGATTCAAAATACAGTTTTTCTTTCAGTATCTGCTGCTCGTCACTTTTGCGGCGGGTGATATCATGCAGACTGTAGAAGACCTTTCTTTGTTCTCCTTCCACGTTCACATCAAAGCAGGTGATCTGAAAGATCTCAGGTTGATCTTTCAGTTTGCATTCAGTGCCTACTTTATCACCCAGAGCAGGTTGCGGTTGGGGTTCTTCAAGCAGAGTAGAAATATTCTTGCCAAGCAGGTCCTGGTAAGTGGTGGAAAACTTTTGAATGACGGATTTATTGACGCGCAAGATGGTGCCGGCTTGATCTGTGATGATGAGCAAGTCCGAGATGGAATCAAATGTGGTCTCCCACTCCTTCTTGGCGCGAAGGATCGCTTGTTGGATGGCGGGGTCCAGACTGGATTGTTCTGCAGAGCTCATGAAAGCCTCATCAATTATTGATTTTCTTAATAACATCTTCATTATATAGGGTTAGAATTATTTTCGTACAATGAATTTTGCCTTTTGCGACCACTTTTCAGAGGGCTAAATGGGTTATAATGCGATCTATAGGTAAAAAAGGATAAATTATGAGGACCCCTGGTTTATTAGAAATTGTTTTGGTACTCGTTGTTGTTCTTCTTCTGTTCGGCCCGGGTCGAATTGCCAAAGTTGCCGGAGAGATTGGTTCTGGCATTCGCAATTTCCGCAAGAACTTGAGTGGCGAAGAAGAAGAGAATAAAGACAGCGATAAAAAATCTGACGACTCCAGCAAAACAGAATAACGTTTGTTGCGTTAACCACCCTCAAAATATCAGGCAAATATGGAAATATTTGGTATTGGGCCGCTTGAGCTGGTCTTAATTGTTTTGGTAGCGATCATTGTGCTGGGGCCGAAAGAGATGATGACCTCTGCGCAGAAAGCTGCTACCTGGCTGAAAAAATTGCGCAAATCAGACATTTGGGCGACCACCAAAGAAGTGATGGACATTCCCAGCCAGGTGATGAAAGAGACCGGGTTGGATAAGGAAATTCAGGAGATCCAGAGCCTGACCAACAAGACGTTCTCTCAATCAGCCTGGACACCAAACACGCTCCTCCCGAAAGATAAAGTGACCAGCGAAAAGGCCGAGGAACCACCGGCGGATTCACCAGAGACAACAGGCGAAACGAATGAGCCAAGCAGCCACGACAGACCCTAAAGAGATGTCGTTCTTTGACCACATCGAAGAACTGCGTAAGCGCTTGCTCATTGCCCTGGTCAGTTTGGCGGTTGGGGTAACCGTCAGCCTGTTCTTCGGCGAGAAGGCAGTGGCCATTCTCACCCTGCCCATAGGCGGTCTGGACAAATTACAATCCATCGAGATCACCGAGAACATCGGCGTATATATGCGTGTCTCTCTGCTGATGGGAGTGATCCTGGCTTTCCCCATGGTCATTTACCAGTTGCTGCTCTTCATCCTGCCAGGGTTGAATATCTGTGAGAAACGCTCAGTGCTGATGGCCATTCCATTTGCCACCCTCTTTTTTGTTGGAGGTGTGGCTTTCGCTTATTTCGTCATGTTGCCGGCAGCCTTGCCGTTCCTCATTAACTTTTTAGGCGTCACCACCAACCCGCGTCTCTCCAGCTATATCAGTTTTATTACCGATCTCTTGTTCTGGATTGGCGTGGTCTTTGAATTGCCTTTGTTGGTGTATGTGATCGCTCGCTTTGGCCTGCTGACCCCCAAAAGTATGCTGAAATACTGGCGACAGGCCATTGTCATCATTGCCATCCTGGCAGCCGTCATCACGCCCACGGTTGACCCTGTGAACATGAGCTTGATGATGATCCCGTTGGTAGGACTGTATTTTATCTCGGTGTTGTTCGCCTGGTTTGCCAACCGCAGCCGCAACCGGCAAGACGCTGACCCCGTTTAGCGCAGAACTCTCTTCTGTTCCTTGTATAGAATTCGTCGCAAGATAGCAATGGAGGTGGCATAGGTAGAATCCATGCCCTCATAACTGAGCGCGCCTGCGCCCAAGTTCTTGCCTTTGCTCATGGGGGTATCTGAGGCGTAGTGCAGAATGCCAATATCAAAAGGCACCCCATATAGATTAACAATTTCATTCACCGGATGGCGGGTGGGGCGGTACATCTCGTAGATGGCTGAGAGGT
>CAZWKK010000189.1:0-4430 GCA_964634855.1 uncultured Anaerolinea sp. | reverse complement strand
GCCAGGGCTGCGCGCGAACAACAAATGACAGCTCTTGGGCTGACGGATGTTACGACACTGACTGGATCTGTGGAGTTTGTCAAAGCCTGTAAAGCTGAATCTGTGCGGCCGATCTTGGGGTTGGAACTGGTTGGACCAGCGGGGAAGTTGAATTTGCTGGCCACTAATCTGGAGGGTTGGTCAAACCTGTGCAGGATCAGCAGTGAGTTGGCCCTTGGGCAGGGTTCTGAGTCTAGCGTCCCATCCGAATTATTGCAAAGATACTGCCAGGGATTGTTAGCTCTCAGTGATGGCGAAGGCAAATTGGAAACGCTGCGGGAGATCTTTTCCAAGAACCTTTATCTGGCCTTGCGTGATCCAGCGCAGGGAATCCGTCTGAACAGCCTGGCCTTACGCCTGGGCATTCCCATGGTCGCTGCCTGGCCGGTTTACTACATGCAGGCTGACCAGTCTGACTTGCAGCGGACGGTCAGTTCCATTCGAACTTTGCATCCGGTGAATCAGCTCTCAGCGCATGAGACTGCTCCTACAGACGCGTACTTCCTTAGCCAGGAGGAACTGCAGCGAAGATATCAGCACTTCCCCAGGACATTGGAGGTTACCGAAGAGCTGGCAGAACGATGCCAGTTTGATCTTCCTCTGGGCGTACCGCGCATGCCCACCATCGACTTGCCAGCGGGAACGACTCCCAGTCAGGAATTACGCAGGCGGGCAGAAACCGGCGCCAGGGAGCTTTATGGCAGCATCACGCCCAAAATCCAGGCCAGGTTGGACCATGAGATCGAAGTGATTGCCCGTATGGGCTTTGAACCGATCTTCTTTATAGTGGAAGACCTGCTCAACTTTGCCCGCCAGAAAGGCATTCCGTATTCTTCGCGAGGATCGGCAGCCTCTTCATTGGTTGCGCATTGCCTGCGTATTACCAACCCTGACCCAATTCGCCTGGATCTGTATTTTGAGCGCTTTCTTAATCCGGCCCGTTCTACACCACCCGATATTGACACGGACCTTTGTTCAGAACGGCGTGATGAAGTGATCGAACATGTATTTGAGCGTTTTGGCAGAGATCGTGTGGCAATGGTGGCAACCATCAACCGCTTTCGGCCTCGCTCTGCGCTGGGAGATGTAGCCAAAGCTCATGGCCTGGATCCGGCGCGCATCCGCGAGATGACCTCTCAATTACCGCACTCTTTTTGGGCCAGGTTTGAAGGCGCAGAAGGGGCTCCTGGGGCAGAAAGTGCGTTTAGCCAATTGAGCACGAAGTTCAATTCAGCCCTCCACCAGCAGATCTTTACAGAGGCTGCCGCGTTGTTAAAACTGCCCAGGCATTTATCCGTCCATGCAGGTGGGCTGATTGTCGCCCCCGGCCCGTTGACGGACCTGGTGCCGGTGATGCGCTCTGGCAGCAAAGGGGTGGTCATCACCCAGTTCGATCTGGAATCGGTGGAAGCGATGGGGTTGGTAAAGATCGATCTTCTGGGCATCCGTGGGCTGACCGTGCTTGGCGATGTAGCCGAGTTCATCCAATCCAGTCAACCTGAGACATACAAAACCCGCCTGGCTGTGCTGGATTCGGTACCGCTGGAAGATAAAGCCACCTCAGACCGAATCGAAAACGGCCAGACCATCGGTTGTTTTCAGATCGAAAGCCCTGGGATGAGGGCAACGCTTCGCGAGATCCATGCCAGACATCAAGATGATGTCATGGCGGCGCTGGCGTTGTATCGACCGGGACCGCTAAAAGGGGGTTTACGTGATGCTTTTGTACGGCGCTTTCAGGGTAAAGAGGCGATTACGCATATACATCCAGCACTGGAACCCGTGCTGGCTTCAACCTACGGTGTGATCCTGTATCAGGAGCAAGTGCTGCGCATTGCACATGATGTTGCCGGTTTCAGCCTGGCGGATGCTGATCTGCTGCGCAGGGGGATGAGCCATTTTGACCCCGGAAAACGTATGCAGGAACTGAAAGAAAAATTTGTAAACGCATCACTTGAAAAGAGCGCGATTCCGGTTGAGACCGGCGAAAGAATATGGGAAATGATGGCAGCCTTTGCTGGCTACGGTTTCCCGCAGGCGCACGCGGCTTCTTACGCCCAGGTGGCCTGGCGGTCAGCGTGGTGCAAAAACTACTTCCCGGCTGAATTTATGGCAGCAGTATTGGCCAACTGGGGCGGATATTATAGTCAACGGGTGTATTTGGGCGAAGCCCGCCGTCTGGGGCTGACGGTGCATTCCCCGCATGTGAACTTTTCTGGCAGAAACTTCATCGCTGATGGCAAAACCCGCTCGCTGTATATGGGGCTTGACCAGGTCAAAGGTTTGACGCAGGCCACCATTGGCAGGATCATCCAGCAGCGGCCTTTTATGAACCTGGAAGATTTCCTCAGCCGGGTAGACCCCCGGCCTCAAGAGGCGGATAATCTGGCCAGGGTGGATGCGTTCGCCGGTTTGAGTACCATCCCCGAGGCCTTGCAGAGGATCGATGGCGGACGCTGGCAGGCAGGGCAGATGAGCTTGTTCGGTTGGGCAGAAGAGGAGCAGGGAGATTGGTCTCTCAGTCAAAAAGTAAGCGCGCAGGAAGAATTATTGGGCATCAGCGTGACAGCACATCCATTGGATCTTTACCGGGGGCAGATCCAGGCAGCTGGCGCTTTGACGGTTATGGACGCCTACGAGCGCATCGGTCAGCAGGTGACGGTGGCGGGGTTGCGTCAGGCTTCGCATAGCAGCAGGACGGCAAAAGGCGAGAAGATGATGTTCCTGACCCTGGAAGATCTAACCGGCACCATAGATGTGGTGATCTGGCCAGATGTCTTGCGAAAAGCGGGAAACTTGTTTACCAATGGATCTGCGCCAATTCTGGTAGATGGGGTCATCCAAAAAGAGGTAGATTCTACTGAACCGGTATTGAATGCCAACCGTGTATGGGTGTTGGCATAAACATTTTTGGAACAATTGCTCACCTGACTTCGTCTGAAGAAAAGCTGAGCGATAATTTTTTGGGAAGATAAGATTCAAAACAAAAGCCGTTGAAAAACTTGTCGCAAAATTCTGTATAATCAGATAAAAATACGAATATTTGAGGAGAATCCCATGAAGAAGCGGAGTTTCTACATTTTATCTGGATTATTGGCCATCGCTTTGGTTACCCTGGCTTGCAGCATTTCCATCCCGGGGCAGGCGCCCTCTGAAGAGACCTTGGCCACCTCGGTGGCGGCAACCTTCACTGCCATGGCACCCCATTCTTTACCCGATGAAGCAACTGCAGAAGCAACCGCTGAGGTTCCAACAATGGCCCCTACGCCAGGGCCGGCGCCGTTGACGGTTTCCTTTTTGGATGGTGATCGCAACCTGTACTCCTGGGTGGAAGGAGCAGCAGCCCCTTTGAAACTGACCAATTCGGGGGATGTTCAGGACAGCTATGTGTCTTCAGATGGAACCCTTATCGCAGCGGTGCGTGGAGCAGATTACCTGAATTATCGCCTGGACCTGGTCCGCTCTGACGGCAGCAGTACAACCACTCTGTTGGATTTCACCTCATTACCCCGGCCTGCAGATTCTGAAGCGCTCATCCCTTACCAGATCATCTGGATGCCCGGCAGCCATACCTTGTTGGTAAATACGCGGATTCAATACATGGGGCCTGGCTTGCAAATTGCAGAACCCCTCTACCTCATCAATGCAGATACTGCAACTTACTCTGTGCTGATGAACGTAAGCGGCAACTGGCGCATGGGGCTCTCCCCCGATGGCACCAAGATGGTAATTTCTCATGCGAATGGCGTGGATTTGTACACCAGTGCCGGCAGTCTGATCCGTGCCAACGTCATCACTCACGATCTCATCAATACAGCTTCTGAATATCAATGGACGGGTCAGGCAAGCTGGAAGAGTGACAGCAGTGAATTTGCCCTGTCTGTTCCTCCCACTGAGCCGTTTTCGATGACGCCGGGTTCTGGCACATCTTACCTGGTCACGGCTGCCGGCGACACGTCAACACTATTTACCGGTACCATGAGCTTCTTTCCAGACAATGTAGCTGCTTACAACCATAGCCTGAACCGCTTTGCCTATACGGTTCAGCTTGAGCCTGTTTTAGATAATCAGTGGGCTTTGCATATCGCCAACCTGGATGGCTCGTCTGACATGACCGTTGCCAATGGCTACTTTAGCATGTACCCACAATGGGCGCCGGATGATCAGCATTTCATCTATACCAATCTGAGCGGCTCGAATCACCAGGCGTACCTTGGTGCTGCAGATGGATCCACCATGATCTTGCCCGCGTTGCCTTCCTTGCTTAATTTACGTTGGGTAGACAATAATCGCTTCATTGCGGCAAACTACGATGGCAGCAATTACACCCTGGTGCTCGGGTCAATCGCTGGCGGAAGTACTCTGATCTATTCTGAGGTGGCAGGAAGCAG
>CAZWKK010000188.1:0-4436 GCA_964634855.1 uncultured Anaerolinea sp. | reverse complement strand
TAACTATTAAAATTGCTCATTCCATTAAAATTATGACGGCATTATGATTATTTTTGTTGAATATCCGGGTCTTGTGAAGCGATAGCGGAGATTCTGCTATCCCAAAATTTATCAATTTGCCGGGAAAATAAAATCCAAATGATCGTAAGCTCATTTATATAGAAGCAGACAAGTACGTTTAGTAAATTTAAAAGGTTTTTCCAACTTAAGAATACAATGACAAATTTTCGTTCAGTTATCAAGATTGCTTATAAAAATTCTGCCCGAAATGAGGGGTTTTGCTTAGAAAAGCTGCTTATAAGACTTCTATTCACAACCATTCCATCAAATAAATTCCAGTCAGATTATGAAGCTTGCACCCTTGATGTTTTCTGGAAAAACTTTGGATCAACCCTCACTGGCTCAGCCATTCTCTCGACCGGGTATGGCTTCAGCATAGTGTGTAACTCCTGGAGTGGTTGATCCTTTAACCATTCCCAACGGTGCTCTTTTTCCAGGATCACCGGCATACGATCATGGTACTCAGCCACCACTTGATTCGGCGAAGTGGTAATAATTGAGCAAGTAACCAGTTCATTGCCCTTGCCATCCTGCCAGTGGTCCCAAAGACCAGCGAAGGCAAAAATTTTTTGATCTCTAAGTGTGAATTTGTACGGCTGTTTTCTACTACCCGTATCCAGCCATTCATAAAAACCACTGGCGAGAATCAGACAACGACGATGGGCAAATGAGTTCCTGAAGGATGGCTTCTCTGCCACGGTTTCCGCTCGAGCATTGATCAACTTGTAGCCAATCGTCGGGTCCTTAGCCCAACCTGGTACTAATCCCCAGCGCATGATCTTCAACTCACACTTGGTGGAATCGGTTATTACCGGGACACCTTCACCTGGTGAGACATTCTCGTTGGAAGGCCAATCCACCACTGTCGGCCGGATGCCAAACTCCTCTTCCAACTCGTCGTTGTCGAACATCAGAATATAACGTCCGCACATGTTCGTTTCTCCTCTCAAGATTCAGTGGTAATTCTATTGTAGAAGTATGCGCCCATCGCTTCAATCCCTCCGTCTCAACGCCAAACGGATAAAGCACACTGGAAGCAGCCCGGGCCAGTAACTCGACATATTTTTCTTGATCTAATTTCGTGGGATTCGGCGGAATAAAGAGCTCCCATGGACAGACATCTTGAGTACTCGCGATATAGACAAAGCGTACTTTCTGCCCCGGCCCGATGCGCTTGCCAGTTTGTTCAAAGAGTTGCCGGGCGGCCCGCACGGCAGGTGTCGGTGATTTGTATCTTTCCAGATTTTTGGATATACGCGAGGTAATCACCAGCTTTTCCACCGGGACCTTACCTGTGCGCAAGTCATTAAGAGCAGTATTGAAAATCTTGAATGCTTTTGCTGCTTTCTCCTGCAAGCCTTCCATTGTATAGGCCTCTGCCAAAGCCTTAATCATTTCCATCTGGACTTCTTTGATCCAGTTCGGTGTATCTCTCCGGCGTAACTCGATGCCGCGTACCTTAATTTCTCCATTCTTGAAGACCCCAAAGTAGCGATTGGCCACTGGCACGCGCTCGTCATGGCGGGAGGGCAGAAACGCCACCCAGCGGTAAACCCCGTCCAGATTAATTCCCAAACCGGTACGTGTGGCGATTTCCTCCTGCAACTGACGGAAATCTTCAGCGTTTCTGGCACCAGGCTTGACCACCCAAAGTGCATCCACAAAAAGTTGCAGCACCTCAAAACCCATTTCCTCTGCAACCTGCTTGGCCATCAGCAGCACCTCACGCCCACCGGCAGTCACTGCCTCGTGTGATTCGATTCGACCAAATCTTGCGTTTTTGTAGCCCAAAAAGCCGAAACAGACGACCAGTAACCATTTAAGAGCCGAAGCCCGCGCGGTATCCCGTTTGGCAATGGGACTGTTTTTCGGCTGCTCCGCCAGACGTAATTTGAGCGCCACCCTCTTTTCGTAAAGGGGTTTCAAGGTAAGCGGCACTACTCCCAACTCTTCACGTGCAGGTGTAATTCCATCTGGCAAGGGAACTTCCGGCGAGATATTCCCTTTGATGATCACAGCTGGATACATTGAGATGAAATCCAGTTGAGCAACGTCCTCGTGCAGACCAAGGATCGGTTGGTAAACCAGCCCACCACGGTCTTTCTGAATCAGATCAATACCTGTTTTGAACCTCTCCACCTGTTGCTTGTGCCAAGGAATGAGGATCCGTTGTTCCAATGCTGTGATCATCTGCATGGCCGAAATCCCGGAGCCAGGTGAAACCCGTGCCGCTTTCTCGATAGGCTGTGCAGTCACTCGCGCGGATTCCAACACGCCGTCCAACCCGTAATCTTTCCACATCATGGCATTCTTTTGGTCAATGTGGCAGCGGCCGAAGAAATGAGCCTCCGGGGCGCGGTATACGATTTGCCCATAAGAGAAATAGGTGAGCTCTTTTTGCCAGCGTACCTCACGTCCCGCATCGCGGTTGAAGTGCAGTTTGACGTTGGCCAATTTTTCCATTTGTAGCAACCGGGGAATTATCCAAGTGTCACCCCACTGGGTATAGATGATGTCAGGATCAACCTGATCGATAATCTCATTCAAATGCGCAATCAGAAGATCAGGGTTGTGAAGGGACAATGGCCGCCAGCGCTGATGGTAGGACACTCGCAAGTAACTGGGCTCCTCACGTGTCGGGTCACAGTTGGGTTCAATACTCAGCGTTTGAAAGACCGGGTGATTCGGTTCCAAATCCCAGCGTGTATTGCGAACATGAAGCGATTGGATTAGATTATTGTCATCCGCTTCCACATCACAAAATGCCATCGGGAATAAACCAATAGAGGCAGCACAGCGGGTGCTCAAGTCCACATCTGCATCGTAATAGGTCAGATTTGGAAAAGTCTCCCGCACCTCACGAAAAATTTTCATTTGACGAAGGGGACTATCCACCACTACTTGTAACAAAGGAATGCTTTCTGGTAGGAATACGTCCTGACGTACTACTTTGCTGAGGGAGAGTACCCCAGCTTTTAGGCGCAACACTTTCCATAACGCCCGAAGTTGTTCGTTTGCCCCTGCGGCGTAAAATGCCACCGGCATGGGTTGCCGAAGGCACACCCGCTCACCCGTATCGCTGATGAACCAAAGGCATGTGCCAGCGCTGGGATCCTCGTAAAGTTGCAACAACCAACCTCGAAACGAGAAACTCAAGCCCCCTCCTCTAAATCAATGTATTCAGTACCATCATCAAAATGCTGATCTTCAGCTGGCTCTGGTTCGTCAATACCAGCCAACTCAAGCAATGAGGTAATACCTCGCATTTGGGTAAGTTCGTCATCTGCCAAAACGCCGTTTTTCTGTAACTGTACTTCCAGCCGCTTGAGTTTTTTATACAACTCCAGAAGCATCGAAATCAGGTATACATCCATCGGGTAAAGGTTGCTGGCGTAAGACGCCTCAGCGATGTGCGTATGTGCCAATGCCATCAGTTCATTAATCAGCACTTGATCTTTTTTGCGTAGGGCCCGTTCAAAGCGTTTGAGAGCCTTGTCTTCCTCGATCCAGGTCTGTGTAGCGGATACAATCGTGCGTCCCAAATCTACCTCCGCCCCTCAAAAAATTCTTTTCCAAACAACGAGGGCTGTAAGCTGGAATCAGCCGGAAGTTGCATTGGTACCTCTTCAAAGACGTGTGTGGCACATCTTTTGAGTTCTGTTAGTAACATCAGGCGTGAACCAGAAATGGTGGGGAAAGGTTTTGCACTTACCATAACAGGAGCAATTCTGCTAATCTCTTGCATACGATCCATTGTCTCAGTAAAAAGCGCCACGCTCTCACGGACACCAACACTCTCATCTAAAAATGTACTCAGCAGGTCAAAAACCAATACCGGAACACCCAGAGAAGGAACGACCTGTTTCACGAGCGCACTCACTTGGTAACAGGTAAATGCACGCGAAAGATGGATATTTTTTAGTTTCATTGCCGGGTCATGCGTACGCAAGCGTAATTCCTTGGCCACGTGATACATATCGCTACGATTGCCACAATCGAGGACATATAGCTGTCCGTATAGGGCAAGACGAGCTGCCAAATCGAGCATACGCTTACCACCGGCATGTACACCGAACACCACCATAAGCTCATTGGGAAGAGGCAATCTCAAGTCAAGATTTTGTTCCATACCCCAATTATATAGAACGTTCATTCTATGTCAAGAGTTTGGTGATATCTGAATCAAAAAATAAAGAAAAATGCTTCTTAAATGCCATTCCTAAGGCTCTCTGAACCTCTTACATTGAACTCTCAAACCAGAATCCGATAAATATAATGAAAACTATTTGTTGCCATAAACAATGACGGAGGGAGCACTAGCTCCCTCCTTACCTTACTTCCCTTCAATTTGCATAGGCATCAATAAGTATAAAAGT
>CAZWKK010000187.1:0-4473 GCA_964634855.1 uncultured Anaerolinea sp. | reverse complement strand
AAAGGGGGGATGATCTTGCCTTCAGGCTTCCCGGAAGGGGAAGTACAAATTGGCGGTAAAGGTCTTAGTCTGCTGGATGTTTCAGATGGGACCGAACAAGTTTGTTTCCCGCTGCCTACTTACGCTTACGGCTGGCGGGGTAACGTCTATGATTGGAACGGCAGTAAGTGGGAGAAATTTGATACATCCACTACCGTTGGGAAAGATGGCGCGATTCCGCTGGCATGCGCAAAAGTTTACGGAAATGGCACCTACGCATTGTTGATAAATTTTGACCCCAAGCTGGCACCTGTGGTTGAAAAAGCTGGTTCAGAGCAGTGTATTTCTGATATGGATGTCTCTGAAATGGAGTGGGGGCCGACAAAAGTCTTTAGTGTTGGCGGCAGATTCACGGGTGCTTTCCAGCCTGAGATTGGTTCATCGTTCACATGGAAAGTAGTAAGTACTTCTCCTTCAGGTTTCTTCACACCGACATCGGGAACGGGTACAGTTGTTGATGATGAGGGTACCGCTATGGCGTTGATCTGGAAGAAAATTACCACAGATACATACCCTGGAGAGTTCTCATTTGTGATCAAGATCTACACGCCAGAATGCCATTTGCTCTCCGGCACCTGGAATCCGCCCGATTAATTTGCTCGGGAATGCATGCAAACACCCTGGACAAGCCAGGGTGTTTTTAGTTGGTATTTGAAAAGCATCGAACATGTGGTTTTAGCGTTTGCTCTTTTTCCATTGATCATGTTTTTCAAACCAATATGCCGATGACCATCCCAATTTGGCTATCTGTCTGGGGTGAGCAAGTGCTATCACCTCAATCATTTTTCCCTGTATTTTTGTTTCAACTGGATGTCCGTATTCAAGAAAATCGGAGAGTTTGCTCCAACGTTCATCATAATTTTTTAAGAACCATTTAATCGGTAAATCCCCTAACAATATGATCGAATCTGCCTTTGACTGAAAAAGCTCAGCCAGGATTTCTTCTCTCCTCTTAGAATTGACCAACGGGGATGGCAATTCTGGAATTGATGGAGCTGGTAGATGAAATTTTTCCAGTAGAGGTAGATACTCCCTTTCAATGGCTTTATGTTGAGATGGATTCATACAACTATGGGGTACCAGATCGCAAAGCCACACATCGTTTCTTTGGAATCCCAGTGGGGCGAGGATCAAATCATCTAAAGCTCGACCGGATGGCCCATTTAAGTCAGATCGGGCTGGAAGAAATTTCCCAACACCATCGGGTAAATGAATTGGCGCCAATAAATCTTCTGCGTTTTCACCGCGCCAAAATATGTAAGGTTCACTGGCAACAGCGAGCGCATTTACCAGGAGTTTCCCCTCTGGGTTGATCCATCTGGCATGTACAGCGCTGGCATACACCCCTAATATAAAAGTTCTCTTAGGGCTCTGATCGAGTTGAACTACCTTATTCAGGGGTTGTCCAAATGGGAAAACAAAATTAATTGTATCGAAAGATTCTTCGGTTTTCATACCCGCCCTCCTAATCAATGGCATTTCAATATAAATACTTACTAATCCATCTTCCTGATTGCCGGGTGCAGAAGGGCCAGTACAGCAAGCGCGCACACCACCGCCCCTGCGACGATGAAGACGAAAGGCGCGCCGACCTTATCTGTGGCCCAGCCGGCCAGGGCATAGCCAATGGGCATGAGGGTGTAGGAGCCGAGGTAATCGATGCTGGAGACGCGACCCAACAGGTCAGTGGGGACGATCTCCTGCAGGGAACTGGTCCAGATGAGGCCAAAGCTGGTGGCCGCAGCGCCGAGTAAGGCGGCGGCAGCCAGTGAGACCCACAAATTCTGTTGAATGCCCAGCAGCAGGATCATGGCACCGATTCCAAACCAGGAGGCATAGGCAATATAACCGCGCTTGTGCATCTTTTTGGCATTGCCCAAAATGAGGGCACAAAGAACGGCTCCCACGCTGAGGGCGGAGTAAACGAAGCCCAGTACCTTCACATCCATCTTCCAGGTGTCACTGATGAGGAAGGGCAAGCTGGTGCTGAAAGCGCCACCTTCCACCATGTTGGCCAGCGCCGCCACAGAGATGGTGACCCATAACCAGGGAGAACCGGCAACTGTTTTAAAGCCCACCAATAAGTCTGACCAAATGTTGCTGCTTTGGGGTTTCTTGGGCTCGAGGGCTTTCACCTGATCGTGTTTAAGCAGGGGGATAAGGGTGAGGGCGGAGATGAAAAAGGAGGCGGCATCTAAAGCAAAGGTAAGCGGCGTACCGCCGGTGGCCACCAGCAAAGCACCCAGAGATGGGCCAACGATACCGGTGATCTCGCGGCTCAAGGTGGTGAGTGAATTGGCGCCGGCAAGGGTATCTGCCTGGATGATCTCAGGGAAGACGGCGATGTAGGCTGGTTCAAAGAATGCGGAGACAATACCAAAAAGGGCGCTGATGATGAAGATATGCCACACTTCCAGCAGGTTCAGAGCTGACAGAATGGCCACACCTGCGACCAAAACTCCGCGTAAAAGATCGGAACTGAACATGACCCAGGAGCGCGGCAGGCGGTCTACCAGCACACCGCCAAACAGCATGAATACCAGCATGGGCACCATGGAGGCGATGTTGACGGTCCCCATGGCCAAAGCGGACCCGGTCTTTTCGAGCACCCACCACGAGAGGGCGATACGGTATAAGCTATCTCCCAGACGGGAAATGGTTTGTCCAGACCAGAGAAAAGCGAAGGGTCGATTGTTCAGCGCACGAAGCATGGCAAGGATCCTTGGGTTTTGGAGTGCTGTTTATTTTCCACCCCCAGCTAGTATATAACAAAAACCGCGCCCGAAGGCGCGGCCTTTATTGCGAATTTCGCTACTTGCCGAGGATCTTGTACATCCCAGTGCCGCAGACAGAGCATTTGCCTTTGAGGGCTTTGCGGCCGTTCTTCATGGTCACTTCTTCGGTTTTGACCATTTCGGTCTTCTTCTTACATTTCATACAATATGCAACTTCAGCCATTCAATCCTCCTATTTTTTGAAAGCGAACCATCAGAAAAAACTTCTGACATTTGCGATTATAGCATAGCCAAAACCCACTTTGACCCACGAGTTTTAACGGGTTTTTTATGGGCTCGATCCGCTTATTTTGTCTCGCGGATATCGATGACCGATTCTACGACTGGTTCAAAGGCTTTGCGCAGGTCTTCCAACTTGACACCCTGCACTCTGAGGGTGAGGATGCGAGTCTCAGCGCGGGTACCCAAAATGGCAGCCATACCGAGCAGGTCACCACCAAGTTTGTGAATGATGCCAGCCAGTTCATACAGGGTGCCGCGTTTGTTGAGCACTTCCACGGTGAGGCGTACGCCAGGGGTGCGGCTGCCCATCATTTCCAGGAGAATGTGGAAGAGATCGGTTTCGGTGATCATGCCCACCAGGCTGTTGCCGCGCATAATGGGCAAACTGCTGATCTCATGATCGGCCAATATTTGGGCAGCTTCTTCAATGGGGGTGTCTTCTACAGCGGTGATCACTTTGGTGGACATGACGCGCTCTACTGTGATCTTGCTGAGCAGGTAATTAACTTCCCATACACTTAATGTGGTAGCCTCAGAAGGTTTGGCATTGAGCAGATCGCCTTCAGTGACGATGCCGATCAATTTGCCGTGTTTGTCCAGAACAGGGTAGCGGCGGACCTTGTCTTTGTGCATCTGGGCGAGCGCATCCTGTACCGGGACATCTGGAGCAATTGTGAGGACGGGGCTGGTCATTCTTTCTTTTACTAACATGGCGTATTTCTCCTTTCAAGAGCACGTCAGCATTGATTTGTCTAGGCAAGATAATTGTATTCGGTTTTTGTAAAATTCGTGTTTGATTTTATAAGTTAACTTGATTTTCCCTGCAAGATAGTCTTTAATAAAGTGGATCACAATAAGGAGATAACTCATGTGCCCTGAAGATCGGAAAGGTTCTGCAAGATCATTCACTCCCACTCCGTTGAAGAGGCGAACACCGGTGCCGACGGATATTGAGATCGCGCAGGAAGCCACCCTCAAACCCATTACCGTTATCGCAGAGGAACTGGGGCTTCAACCTGGCGAATTTGAGCTTTATGGCGATACCAAGGCCAAGGTGAAACTGGAAGTTTTGGAACGTCTCAAACGAGTACCCGATGGTAAATATATTGATGTCACGGCCATCACGCCCACCCCTTTGGGCGAAGGCAAGACCACGACAACAGTTGGGCTCAGCCAGGCGCTGGGAGCACATCTGGGCAAGAGCGTCATCACCTGCATCCGCCAACCCTCGCAAGGCCCGACCTTTGGCATCAAAGGGGGAGCTGCAGGCGGTGGTTATTCGCAGGTTGTGCCCATGGAAGAATTTAACCTGCATCTTACCGGCGACATCCACGCCATCACGGCCGCCAATAATCTGATGGCTGCGGCCATCGATGCGCGCATGTTCCATGAGGCCGATGCCACCGATGAGCAGCTT
>CAZWKK010000186.1:0-4491 GCA_964634855.1 uncultured Anaerolinea sp. | reverse complement strand
GTATTAAGCACGCCGCCAGCGTTCATCCTGAGCCAGGATCAAACTCTCCGTAATAGTTTTTTCATCCTTGCGGATGTTGTTTACGGATTTTTACATCGAAACGACAGGGTATCGTTTGTTTCCTATCACTTTTCAGTTGTTAAGGTTCTGTGTAGTTCCAAGGGCCAGATTTTACTCGCTCTTTCTCATTCTTGTCAAGGGCTTTCGAATAAATTGCCGATGATTTTGTCATCGGCCGTTATTCTGTTTTGCTCGCGAGTCGCTTTGCCTCGGCGTTATCTATTTTTCAGAAACCATTTTTGAGGTGATTTCATCAACGCACTTGGGACAATCATTTTACTCGCTCTGCTTTCACTTGTCAAGGGTATTTTTGAGGATAAAATTACCGATGTTTTTCAGTTTACTCTAAACATCGGCATCTAGTTCAAAAACACCAGAAAGTTACTCGTTAGAAGTCTGGTATTGGGTTTTTACTGATCTTCCGTTTCCGGCGAGATCAACTTTCTTTGTTGCGTCGAACAGGACAGAATTATATGCATTCCGAGAACCGTGTCAAGGGTTAATTTGACCAATTTTCAAAATTGCTCAAATCGGAACCTTTTCTTGCTTTTTGCCGTTCTACACGTGTACTACTAACCCAAATGTTATAATCGGAAGATGATGAATCCTTCATATAATCAAAAACCTTCACTTTTTCGCCAGATCCTATCTGCGTTCATGCTAGCGCTGGCTGCTTTACTTGTATTGATCCTGGGTTGGACCTTTGGAATCAACCTTCTTTATGCCGGTAGAGTTTTACCGGGCGTTTCTCTTAACGGTAAATCTTTAGCCGGGATGGATATCACTGCCGCCCAATTAGCCATTAGTGAATCTTATGAGTTCCCGCAAACAGGACACATTCTACTCCAAGACGGCGAGAAATCGTGGATGGTTACCCCAGACCAACTGGGTGTGTACCTGGATACGGTCGGTTCTGCTCAGAATGCGCTCGCCGTTGGGCGCAATGGCTCTTTGCTCAAGCGCCTGAAAGATCTGAGCCAGGCCTCTTTTTATGGCTATGAGATCAGCCCCATCTTTATCTTTAATCAGAAGATGGCACTGCAATACCTCACAGACATCTCCACCTCGATCGATCAACCCATCAAAGAAGCCGGCATCAGCGTAGAGAATGCCCAGGTGGTCATTTCTCAAGGGCAACCGGGACGCATTCTGGATCTCGCTGCTTCGTTAACAGCCATCAACGCCCAGTTGACCAGGATGCAGGATGGCATTGTGCCTCTGGTCATTCAAGAAAACCAGCCAAAAATGTTGGATGTTTCCAAACAAGGGGAACTGGTGAAAGGCATTCTCAGCCAGCCATTTACCTTGAAGCTTCCCAACGCTACCGATAAAGACCCCACCTGGCAGGTTCAACCTGTTGACCTGGCTCGTCTATTGACCTTCACTGAGGTGGCAAACGGCAACAATGCTGACCTGCAGGTTGGCATCAACAAAACGCTGACGGCAGCCTACCTGCACTCCCTTGAAGGTGAGATCGATCAGGATGCCGAGAATGCCCGCTTTATTTTCAATGACGATACTCGTTTGCTGGATCTCATTCAACCCGCAGTGCAGGGTCGCGCTTTGCAGGTGGATCCTTCGGTAGAGGCCATCAACCAGGCCATTACCAACGGAGATCATAGCGCTACACTCCAGGTGAATATCACCGAACCGCAGATCAAAGACACCACCACAGGTGCCGAACTGGGCATCACTGAACTGGTCTCTTCTTATACTTCGTACTTCCGTGGTTCTTCCGATGAACGTGTCCACAATATCCAGATCGCCGCGGCTCGCTTCCACGGCTTGCTCCTTGCCCCTGGCGCCACCCTTTCGATGTCAGATGTGATCGGCAACATCAGCCTGGATAACGGCTATGCTGAAGCACTCATCATTGTAGGCGACCAGACCATTGCAGGTGTGGGTGGGGGTGTGTGCCAGGTGAGCACCGCCCTATTCCGTACCGCGTTTTTTGGCGGCTATCAGATCGATGAACGCCATGCGCATGCGTACCGCGTAGGGTATTATGAACAAACCGCTTCGGGCCATGATCAAAAATTAGCCGGCCTGGATGCAACCGTCTTCGTACCCATCGTGGATTTTAAGTTCACCAATGACACCCCTTACTGGCTACTCATGGAAACATACGTCAGCCCCACATACGATACGCTCACCTGGAAGTTCTACTCCACCAGTGATGGCCGAACGGTAAACTGGAGCAGCACCGGTCCCACAGATATCATCGAGCCGGCTGATCCTCTTTACCGCGAAAATCCAGACCTCCCCACTGGCAAGATCAAACAGGTGGAGTACGCTGCAGATGGCGCTACAGTGGCAGTGAAACGTACAGTCAGCCGGGATGGCCAGGTGCTTTATAACGACACTTTCAGCACCAAATACGAACCCTGGCAGGCTGTCTTTGAATATGGCCCCGGTACACAGAACATCCCCTCCTCATCCGGCCAATAATCTGCAAAATTGGCCCTTTACTAGGTGGTAAAATTGTTAGGTTAGAAATAATCTGTTGGAGAGATCATGATCAAACCGGACCTGCTTGCAATTCTTAGATGCCCGGCCTGTGTAAGAGAGAAAGAAGGCCGCCTGCTTTTGTATAAAGATTCCTGGCTTATTTGTCAGGATTGCGGTCGCAAATACCCGATCGTTGAAGATATTCCCATCATGCTGCTATCAGAGGGCGAAAAATGGCAACAAACCGCTGATGCCTCATTGCCTGTCCCTCCCCCCCGCCCGGAATGATCTTTTGTTAGGCTGATATAATCAAAATATCCTGGAACCAATCTTGCAACAACATCCAGGTATTCAAATCTTTTTAAAAGCGAGGGTGAAAAACCCCAATGGCGCAGAACAAAAATTATTCAATGGCTCGTCGCCCACAAAGAAAAAAGAGGCTAGACAACCTGACCAAGGGATTGTTGGTTGCCTTCGTCGCAGTAGGCCTATTACTGGCCTTCTTTGGCGGCAAATTCGTTTTTAATCTGGTCAAAGGTTGGAAAATGACTTCTCTGCCTGGTGCGCCAGTTGCAGAGGTTAATCCGCAGGTAACTGCCACCCCCAGCACCAGTTTGCAGACCAACAATATGGCCACCGCAAAAGCCTGGGACGGAAAAAGCAGGGTCAACATTTTGCTGCTGGGTCTGGATTATTCCAACGAGCGCAACAATCGTGACCTGAATCAGAAACTGACCGATACCATGATGCTCGTAACCATTGACCCGTTTTCCCAGACCATCGGCGCCATGTCCATTCGGCGTGACCTCTGGGTCAACATTCCTGAAGGCTTTGGCTACGATAAGATCAACACAGCCTATGCCAAAGGTGAGGTTAACAATCTCCCAGGCGGCGGCCCTGCTCTCGCAGTTGAGACCGTGGAACAATTTCTGGGCATCACCATCAATTATTATGCGGAAGTGAACCTGGATTCATTCATCAAGATCATCGATGAGCTTGGTGGCGTGACCGTAAACATTCAAAGCCGCATGCTGGCTGACTGGAAAGGTGACGGAAACCGCTTCTATATTGACCCTGGTACCTATACTTTGCCTGGTAGTTATGCACTGGCTTATGCTCGCTGCCGTGAAGACTGCGGTGATGATCAGGGCGATATTGGCCGCGGGTCTCGCCAACTTGAGATCTTGAATGCCGTTCGCAACCGCATTATCCGCTATGATATGCTTCCGCAACTTATCAGTTCTGCGCCCAAACTTTATCAGGACCTTTCTGACGGCATCAAAACCAACATGAGCCTGGATCAGGCCTTACAGTTGGCCACCCTCGTCATTCGTATTCCAAAGGACAACCTGAAGACCTACAATATTGATTACACCATGGCCGAGGATCAGATCATCTCCAAGGATGGTTATGCCTATTCTGTGTTGATTCCCTACCCTGACAAGATCCGCATTTTACGTGACCAAATGTTCGCAGATAACGGCAGTGCTGCCGCACCTATCGTTACCGGCAACAGTGATACATTGACTCTCGCCCTGCAAGAAAACGCCCGTATTCAGGTTCTCAATGGCACGCTTTCTGGCGGGTTAGCCGATACCACAGCTGAATACCTGAAGTCTAAAGGCTTCAATGTGGTTGGCACTAGTAATGGTGAAGCAACTGATTACACCACCATTACACTCTCTGGAGCCACACCGTACAGCCTGAACTACATTGCTTCACTCATGCAGGTACCCACCACTCGCATCGTCAGTCACCCAGATGCCAACGCCGCTGCAGATATCATCATCACTGTTGGCAACGATTGGCAAGTTCCTGCCCAATAGCCAACTTCAACCCACAAACAACAACTCCCTGATCGCTCAGGGAGTTGTTTTATTTCTGTTTGAACTTCAATTCCAGCCCGCCCCAATAGGTCTTCCCGCCAGAATCCGTACACTGGGCAGGCGTCAGATCGCCCACCAGGTCGCCACCTTCGCCCAC
>CAZWKK010000185.1:0-4530 GCA_964634855.1 uncultured Anaerolinea sp. | reverse complement strand
GCCAGTCCCAGGATCATAAAACGCAGCGTGTTTTTCAAGAGGTACTCCTAGCCAGATCTTCTTTTGGTCGATTTCAACCAGGCGTCAATATCTTTTTCAGATAGCGGGTGGCTGACCAAATATCCCTGCACATCATCACAGGCATTCAGCCGTAGGAAACCGATCTGTTCATCTGTTTCTACACCAGCGGCGATCACATCGACATTCTTTTTATGCGCTTCACCGATGATCTGTTGGGCCAGTTTGCCAGTCTGTTCGTTCTGAAGCACCTGCCCCACGATTGGCCGTCCTAATTTGAGTTGATCTACCGTTTCAAGCGTGTGCAATTTATCCAGAGAATTGGAATCAATGCTTTTAACGGTGATGATCACGCCCAGTTTCTTGATCTCTTTCAAATTGTTTAATACAGCTGCATCAAAGGTTAATTGATCAAGAGAGAGTTCGATGCTCAAATAATTAGGCTTGACCTGGTTTTCCAGTATTGCATCTTCGATTTCCCGGGACAACATCGGATCCTTCAATTGCTGGGTCGAGATATTTACTGAAAGGATCACCGCTTCGATCCCGCTGGTCTGCCATTTTTTCAACTGTGCACAAGCATTTTCGATCACCCATTGATCGATCAGTTTGATGGCGTCACTTAATTCAGCCTGGGGCAGAAAATCGCCCGCCATGATCATGCCCTTACGTGGATGGTTCCAGCGCAGCAGCGCTTCAACCTGATTGACCCTGCCATCTTCCAATGTACGGATCGGTTGGAAGAACAGGGCAAATTCATTGTTAATGATCGCCTGATGAACTTCGGCGATGAAGGCATCATCGCTGTGGCTCTCCAGTAGTTTTGCTGGCTGTCGATAACGGTAAACCACATTTCCATCTTTCACCAGGTAATCTACATGCAAGGGTTGCTGGTGGAAGAAGACCGTTGTTCCCATGCTTTCTGCTAATTGAACCAGATCTTCAAATGTGACCAGATCCACCAATCGTTCAGCACCACTAACTGGAGAAGCGAGGGTTTCCACCAACATTGGTCCCATCATCATCTTGGCCTTTAATTTATCATTTTGCTGCCCAGACCCAGAAAAGATGAGCATGGGGATGGCCAGTCCCAGCATTGCCACCAGTAGGGATACCAGGCTGATGGTGCGCGCCGTAGCTACGGGTAACTGCAAGGAGAAAATGGAAATGGTGTTGGCTTCAGTATGGGAAGTTGAAACAAACCCGCTTGTCATGGGCTGGAATGGATTTTCGCTCTGGTTCGAATTCAACGGGATGTACATCTGTTCTTGATCGATCGAAAACGTTAGAGTCGGGTTGAACGAATCGTTCAGTTGCAGCCCATCGAATTGACCCTGTACTTTCACTTTGGGGCTGATCACCACGTTATAGGTCAGGTGCTGGACGGCAGTGATGCTTTCTGTATTATTGATCAGATCACGCAAAGCACAGATATCCAAAGAAGCTTTCGAATCAAATTTGTTGCCTGTAAATGTTGCTTCAGGGGTCAGCTCAACATTCCGGCGCCAACCATTACTGCCTTGCAACGCCGCCAATAATTGATAAGTCCCGCCACCGTTAAACTCACCTGGCGTCAGCAACGCATATTGAAATTCAAAATTTACCTTGCAGCTTAAAGCCATGAAAACCGGGTCACCGGTGGTAAAACCCTGCGTATCGTACACAGATTGATCGGAACGGCCTGAATAAGTAAAGATGCCATTTTGTTGGAATTCAACTTTGTCATTGACCGTCTTGGTAATGGGTCGCGTAAATGCAACAATTCCCAGCACAAGGGCGATCAACCCAATGGCATAAAAAAGCCAATAATAGCCTTCACGCCAACTGGCAATCTTGAAACCGACTCTGGAAGAAAGTTTATTCTTACCACCTTTTCCAGTGGGTAATTCTTTTCGAGATGAATTGATCATGGTCAACCCCATTATAAGAACGAGAATTCCAGCGAGTAACGCTATCATCCATGGTGATTTGAACAAGCTTACGATCAGGCCAACTTTGGGAATAGCGAACCAATACCGGGCGATCAGATCTTCCTGAGTGGGTTGGTAAGAATCCAACCAGGAATTGTGATCCCCCTTCATAATATACGAATTTCCCTTTATTTCAACAATCCGATGAAAAACATCTCCCAGCCCGGGATATTTATAAGCAACTATATCGCCTACCTGGAAATCACTGGCAGTTTTGAGAACAGCCAGATCGCCTTTGGAGAACCCGGGCTCCATGCTGTTGCCGTTTATGACCACATAAAAAGCATTGCCACCGATCTGAACAGGTGCGAAGAGGATCCAGATCAGCAGAACAACCACAAATCCGGCTGCGGCAAACAATGCTTTTGTATTGAACAGTCTTTTCATGAGATGGTTGAAATAAAAATGGGCGCGACCCGGTTAAGAATCGCGCCCAAAAATTACAAAATTACTGAGCAGCTACAACCTGCAAAAGGGAAGCAGAAGCGGCAGTAACGTTCATGCCAGAGCAAGTGGCGGTCAGGTTATCAGCACCCATGGTGCAGGAATACCAGGTTCCACCGGAGGTCAGGCGAACAGAGACTGACTTGGCATAATTGGTGGCATTATCCTTGGGGGTAACCGTGAAGGACATGCCGGTGATGGTATCAGTGGTAACAGTGTATGTGACACCAGAGATGGTGTAACCAGAGATGGTTTCAGAACCATCACCTGCATTGGTAGCGGGAACAGTGTTGGCTGCAGCAAATGCGTAGGTGGTTACAGAAAGAATAAGGGCTAAAACAATCACAACGATCAAACTTGCTTTCTTGGGCATATCTTATTTCCTTTCTTAAATTATTTATTGAAGTTGAAAATATTGTAATAATAAATCTATTGGAACCGTGTAAAAAACAAGTAAAATATTACCAAGTTTGCAATTTTCTTAGCCTCCTTTAATCATTTTTGCCCTTTTTTTATCCATTTTTTATTTTGTTCGACATCAATTTTGGAATAATTTCCAAAATATCAATTGCAATTTTTATGCCATATTAATTATCTTAAAATTTTTCGAATTACTTGTTAGTTGCAATCACTCTTGACGATTTCCTCTTTCCGTGCTATAAACCCGCTCATGTTATTCAACCTCATTTCTTTGCACCACCATCATGCAAACCCCCTCCACCTTGAAGGCGGTTCGGTTTCGCATAAGTAGTTCCAAGAATACCTTAACTTACGCAAAACATTTTTCCAGACCCTCCTTCAAGCGGAGGGTTTTTTGTTGATATTTTCCGGTCCTACCGGTTAATAAAAACCAACCCTAACCCATAAGAGGAATAAAATGAAAAAGTCTATCGCCCAAATTGCAAGTATTGTTTTCGCAAGTCTTTTCTTACTGAGTGCGTGTGCCAACACTCAAAAAACTGTTAGTACAGATATCGCCGCCGAACCCACTGCCAAGCCTGAAGGTTGCCTGGGTGACCCCGCCAAAATGGTGGCAGACCTGAATTGCCAGGAGATCACAATCGCCGTAGAAAATGCGTATCTGCCATTCAACTACATTCTGGTTAGCACCGGTGAGCCAGGCGGCTGGGATTATGAAGCCTGGACGGATATCTGCACCCGCCTTAACTGCACCCCCGTTTACGTAGAAACTGGTTTTGACAGCATGATCCAGCAGGTAGCGCAGAATCAGATCATGGTAGGTGCCGATGGGCTCACCATTACGGATGAACGAAAGCAACAGGTAGATTTTTCTGAGGGCTATTTATCCATTAATCAGCGCTTGCTGGTTCGCAAGGGTGAGACCCGCATCACATCCATGCAATCCATTGTAGATGACCCCAGCTTAAAATTCGCAGCCCAATCGAGCAGCACAAATTACGAAACTGCCACACAATTCTTGCCAGTGGAACGTATTCAGGCTTTTGAACAAGTGCCGTTTGCAGTACAAGCGTTGATCTCCGGGGATGTGGATGCACTCATCATTGACGAGATTGTTGGTCAGGGTTACATCAACCAGAACGCCGGCAAGATCGAATTCGCAGGTGAGCCTATTCAAAGCGATCAGTTAGGTTTTATCTTCCCCAAGGGGAGCTCATTGCTGGAACCAGTCAACAAAGCGATCCAGGCCATGAAAGCAGATGGCACACTCGATGCCTTGAACACAAAATTCTTTGGCAATGACTTTGCCATCACTGGAAAAGACATTCAATAAGCGCATAAACTTTTTGCTCTGGTAGGTTCCTGCCAGAGCAAAAAAGTTCTTTTCCTTTTGGAGTTTTTGTCCGTGGTATCAAAAATGTCAAATTGACCGAATAATTAATAATCTTAAAATATGATGATTTGTTTAAAACCTATTGACAAGCCTGATTGAATTTGCTATAAACAACCCTATGTTATTCATCTTTGGCCCTAAGCATCATCGAAAGTTAAACTACCTCCCAATTGAAGGTGGCTTGGTTTTGCTTAAGTAGGTCTATTTTAGATAGCAAAGTATTTTATAAAAACCAGAACCCTCCTTCATGGAGGGTTTTTTATTTTCTCGCTGGTTTACCCAATA
>CAZWKK010000184.1:0-4545 GCA_964634855.1 uncultured Anaerolinea sp. | reverse complement strand
AAATGATCAAAACCCTCCGCGAAGCCACTGGTGCTGGTTTCTTGGATTGCCGCAAGGCTCTTGAGCAATCTGATGGCGACATGAATGCCGCCCTGGATTACTTGCGTCAGAAGGGTTTGGCCACCGCCACCAAACGCGCCAGCCGCCAGGCTTCTGAAGGCGTTCTCGAACTCTACACCCACGGCAATGGTCGTGTGGGTGTTATGGTGGAAGTCAACTGCGAATCTGATTTCGTCGGTCGCTCTGAAGCTTTCCGCGAATTTGCTCATGAGATCGCTCTGCAGATTGCTGCCACCAACCCCGATTATGTCTCTGAAGCTGATATCCCCGCTGAAGTCATCGAACACGAGACCATGATCGCTACCGCCAAAGCCAAAGAAGAAGGCAAACCGGATAGCGTACTTCCCCGTATCGTGGAAGGCTCCCTCAAGAAATTCAAAGATGAGTTCGTTCTGCTCAATCAGCCCTATATCCGCGATGAGAGCATTACCGTGCAGGAACTCTTGAACCAGAAGATCGCCGCAATTGGTGAGAATATCATTATTCGTCGCTACGAACGTTGGGCTCTTGGTGAGACCAGCGGTGCGGAAGAAACAGAAGAAGAATAGTCTCTTAGAGACCAACCGAAAGGTTGGTCTTTTCTTAATTTTTTTTGGAGGAGTTCATGCAGACCTTAAAATATCACCGCATCATGCTCAAACTCGGCGGAGAAAGTCTCTCTGCTGCCGGTGGGTCAGGGATCGATGCTGTTCAGGCAAAAGATATTGCCCGCCGCATTAAGGAAGTGCGCGAACTTGGCGTGGATGTTGCCATCGTCATCGGCGCTGGCAATCTTTGGCGCGGCCGGGTTGGCCAGGAAATGGGCATGGACCAGGCTACCGCAGATTATATGGGCATGTTGGGTACGGTCATGAACGCCCTTGCATTGATGGATGCGCTGGAGCACCAGGGAGTCATGACCCGTGTGATGACCTCCATTGAAATGAAAACCGTTGCCGAACCTTACATCTGGCGTCGTGCCATCCATCATATGGAAAAAGGCCGCGTGGTCATTTTTGGCGGCGGCACAGGCAACCCTTACTTCTCCACAGATACCGCCGCAGCTTTGCGCTCCATGGAAATCGGCGCTGATGTGCTCATCAAAGCCACCAAAGTAGATGGCGTGTACGATTGCGACCCTAAAAAGAATGACAATGCGACCATGTTCGATGAGCTCAGCTACATTGATTTCATCAACAAACGACTCGGTGTGATGGACACAACAGCCATCACCATGTGTATGGAGCACAAACTGCCCATTTTGGTGCTCAATTTGTGGGATGAGAGTGCCCTCAAAGCAGCACTCTTTGGTGAAAAAGTAGGTACTCTGGTTCACTAAACAAATTGTCTGGTTCAAAACCACCCTTTCGGGTGGTTTTTTCTTTATCTACATATTTCCCTTTACTTGCAAAACGTAAGGGGATAAGATAGTGAAAAATATTTGGAGGTATCATGAACGAATTAGTCGCCCTTATTGTAAAAAAGACCGGCATCAACGAAGCCACCGCTCTGACCATTGTCACCATCGTCATTGACTTTATCAGCAAAAAATTACCAGCCCCCTTCGGTACCCAGGTAAAAGCCCTTTTAAGCAATGACCAGGCAGTAACCGAAGCTGAGAACCTTTTAGGTGGTCTGGCCGGGATGATCGAAAAGGAAGTTGCCACAAGTAAAAAGAGTACAAAAAAGAAATAACCACAAAGTCCGGAGTAAATCCGGACTTTTATCATCCATTGCGTATCTTCTTAAACTTGATTATGATAGTGAAAACGATTGAACCTTTAGGAGGAGAACAATGACAAAACGATCAATTTACTGGATCCTTCCAGTTTTGTTCACATTAGTGCTTTCATCCTGCAATCTGACGCCTCAGAAAACTCCAAGCGATGCTGAGTTGCAGACCATGGTGGCATTGCGTGTGGAACAAACCCAACTGGCAGGTACCCTGGCAGCGGTGGAACAGTTCATCACACCTACGCTTGAACCAGGAATGCCTACTTACACTGAGACCCTTACACCTACTTTAACCCTTACCCCGGAACCCACCAACACATCTACACCAGCCGGTGTTTGGCTGACCATTACTCAGAATACCAATTGCCGTGTTGGGCCTGCTGCTTACTACCGTCTGGTTACTTCACTGACCGCCGGTCAGACAGTTGAAGCCACAGGAAAGAACCCGTATAACGATTACTTCTATGTGGTCAACCCGGATAATCCCAACAGCTTTTGCTGGGTGTGGGGCCAATATGCGACCGTTGCCGGTAGTATTGATATCTTGCCGGTTTACACCGCTCAACCCACTGCTACACCTACCAACACCCCAACTGTTGCACCAGGGCTCGCATTGGATTATGTAGGTTTGGATAGCTGCAGTGGTGCCTACTATGTAAAGATCCGCGTTTTGAACACAGGCAGCACTACCTGGAAGTCCGTCAAGCTCGTGATCAAAGACAACGACACCAGCACAACACTCACCAATCAGTCAGATACCTTTACCTCATATTCCGGATGTTCGGTTTCGACCAACCAAAAAGACCTGACTTTGGGAGAGGAAGGTGAAATCGCCAATTACAGCGCTGGAAAATTCACCTATGATCCCACCGGTCACAGTTTGACGATCACAGTTACGGTTTATAGTGCAGACTCACGGGTGGGTACGGCCGTTTCTACTTCCATCAAGGTTACCCCATAATCATCCCCAAATGATCAAAAAAAGGAACGGATTTTCTCCGTTCCTTTTTATTTAAGTTTCATCTTGTAATGTAATGCGATTACGACCTGTGTGTTTGCTTTGATACATCAGTTTATCGGCTCGCTCGATGATGGCATCCACACTATCTTGAAGCGTAGGAAAAGCAACACCGATCGATACAGAGATATTCAATTTATTCAGTTTAGAGGTCAGGACCGAGTTTTCCAAAAGGATACGTAACTTCTCCGCAATCGATTGGACCATTTGCCTTGATCCCGGGGATTTTAGAATGACCAAAAACTCATCTCCGCCCCAACGCCCTACAACATCTGCTTCACGGGTGTTTTCCATCAGCGTTTTGGCCACCATTCTTAAAACACGATCCCCCTCAACATGACCATATTGATCGTTGACCGTCTTGAAATGGTCAATATCAACAAAGAGTAAGGCAAATGAATTATGCAGGAACCGATTCTCGACCAGAATAGTATCCAAACGGGCTTCAAGGTACCCTCTACTGCGCACACCAGTAAGCACATCTGTCTGCACTTTCTGGCGCAGCTCGATCAATTCAGTGGTAACCGCCTGCTTTTCCAGTTCCCGGTTGAACACCTGAAAGGCGCCTACGATCTTCCCGGAGTCATCCCGTAGGGGGACAACCTTGATCCAAACCGGAACACGGTGTCCTTCTTTATGCAAAAAATAGACCTGGTTGTTCTGTATGTCCCCGCTTTGCATTGATAATTGGAAAGGACAACTTTCGCCACATAAATGTGTTCCATCATCTGATATATGGCTCAATCGGTCGTCAAAACAAGCCCGATTCATCACTTCATTCGCACTGTATCCGGTAATCTTGCTGGCTGCTTCGTTCCAATAAGTGATCTTTCTTTCAAGATCAACAAAATAGACCCCATCACTGATATAGTTCATTACCTGTAAAAACGTTTCGTATGAGTTCACAAGCCGTCCTTTAATTAAGGGCTGTCTCTTGCAAAGTAGTTGCTGTTTAATTAACAATCAAACTATGTTTGAGATACGCAACAACCTGATAAAACGGAAGAATACGTGTAAAATTCAGATATGGGATCTTGGATCAGTCACTTACGCATTGCAGAAAAAATTTTACCTCAGATCAGCTGGCTGGACGAGGTTGCCTTTACATTTGGCAGCCTGGCACCCGATTCGGGTCTGCCGAACGCTGATTGGACGCAGTTTGACCCGCCCAAGGAAGTCTCTCATTTCCTGCCGGCAGGCAGCGGAGAAGGCAGCGCCCAGGACCTGGTCTTTTATCGTGAGTATGTCAGATCAGTTGATCATACCCAGGACCCGGTATTGGCCAGCTTTTTGACTGGTTATTTCGTTCACCTGGCCAGCGACCATCTTTGGGCAGATCGTATTGGGAAAGCCTCACGGGGGACGTATGCCCACCTCTTCGAAGCTAATTCAGAGGTCAAAGCCTGGGACACGATCAAAGAAGATTGGTATGCGCTGGACCAACGCTACGTGCGCGACCATACAGACTGTCTGTTCTGGCGTGTCTTTCTGGTAGCTCCCATTCCACAATCGCCTTTACCCTTTGTGCGCCAGGAAGCCTTTGAGCATCAGATGGCCTATATCCGTGATTTTTACAGCCATCCCGCAGAAGACTGGGTACTGGATCGACCCTTTCCATATTTAAGTGAAGCCAATATGCAGCGCTATGTGAATGAGACCAGCGCTTCGCTTATTCGCATCTTACGTCTGCTCTCTACTCTGCCTGCGCCTGAAGGGCTCACCTCAGCCACTTCGCTGCTGACCTCAACAGAAAC
>CAZWKK010000183.1:0-4567 GCA_964634855.1 uncultured Anaerolinea sp. | reverse complement strand
AATTACAACAACAATTGACCGAGACAGACATCTTGTATGCTCTGCTCGATTTTGCCCGCACCAACCCTGAGAACAAGTATATTGCTGCATCCGTGATCGGCGTTGACCCCAGCCCATTTGTCAGCTATGTGATCATTGACCACGGCTCTGATTCTGGCATTAAGTACGGCATGCCGGTGGTGACGCAGCAGGGTCTGGTGGGCAAGGTGGACGCTGTAACGGCTACGGCTGCCCGCATCCAACTGATCACTGATGCAGGTTCAGCAGTCAACGTGACCCTGCAGAACTCCAAAGCCAGCGGTCAGGTGATCGGTTCTGTGACCGGCGACCTTTCTCTGGACAAGGTGAGCACCAGCGAAACCGTGCTGGAAGGTGACCTGGCCATCACCAGCGGTTTGGGTGGGCTTTACCCTTCCAATATTGTGGTGGGGCAGGTGCTTTCTCCGACAAAGGGCGAAAATGACCTTTTCCAGCGGGCCACCATCCAACCTGTGGTCGATTTTACGAACCTGCAGGCGGTTCTGGTGATCACCAACTTCCGACCGGTAGATATCAGCCCGCTGATCCCCACCACTACTTCCAACACCCAATAAAATGGCCGAACTGCTGAATTACCCGATCTTGATCCTCTTATTGGTGATCCAGACTGCCATTTTGAGACATCTCCCGTTTTTGGGCGGGGCGGCAGACCTGATGCTGCTTTGGCTCATTGCCTGGTCTCTGCACCGTCAGGGCAAGCGAGTATGGATCGGGGCGGCGTTTGCTACTTTGTTGATGGCCTTTGTTTCGGCCATGCCGTGGTACGTGTTCTTTGGCAGCTATTTGTTCGTTTGCCTGGCCGGACGATTTTTAAGCAAACGGTTCTGGCAGAACCCTTTGATCGCTTTGTTTTTTGTGACCTTTTTTGGCAGCATTTTCCAGGGACTTCTTTCTTTTGCTGCCTTGTATGTAGGAGGGTCAGCTGTGAGCTGGACCACTTCTCTAAGAAATGTGATCATTCCCTCCGTGTTCTTAAATATGCTTTTTACGCTGCCGCTGTATGCCATTTTTAATGACATGGCATCGTGGGTTTATCCGTATGAGGAAAAAGAATGAGACCAACACAAAGTTCGCCATTTGATTCAAAAAAATGGCGTTACGCGATTTTTTACATCATCATGGGGGTGGTGTTTGGATTCTACGGCATCAAGCTGTTTATAACCCAGATCGTCGAAGGACCCGATTACCTGGCGATTGCTGATGAGAATCGTACCAAGGCCATCAGCGTGCAGACGCAGCGCGGCAAGATCACCGACCGCACTGGTTTCATTTTGGCTGAGAATGGCCCCTCCTATGATGTAGCAATCGTGCCGGCTTATCTGCCCACCGATGCGGGCACTGTAGAAGAGATCTACCGCCAACTTTCTGAGCTGATCGGTGTGCCTGTCTCAAACGGTGCGTTGACGGATGAATCGGCCAAGTTATTCACCCCCTGCCAGACAGATTTTGGCATCAAAGAGATTGTCACCATCGGAGATACCAACTCACCGTACAAACCGGTGAAGATCAAATGTTTTATTGATGAATCGGTGGCCATGGTCATCAGCGAGAAGGGTAGCACCTGGCCAGGTGTGGAGATCGAAGTCTCTCCAATCCGCAGTTACCCCACCGGGTCACTCACCGCTGAGGTGGTGGGCTTTTTAGGGCCCATCACGGCAGAAAACCAGGCCAAGTACATCAATAATGGTTTTGTAGCCGGTACCGATAAGGTGGGTTTCTCTGGTGCTGAACTCTCGCTGGATGATTTCCTCATTGGCAAGAACGGTACGCGTGTGGTGGAAGTGGATAACGCAGGCAAAGAGATCCGCAACCTGGAGACGCCCATCGAACCGGCAGCCGGGGATAATGTGGTGCTGACCATCGATACCCGTTTGCAAAATGCAGCCCAGAGTGCGCTGGTCTACGAGATGGACTATTGGAATACCTACCTGGGTAAGATCAAATCGCAAAACGGCGTGGTCATTGCCATGAACCCGAAAACAGGTGAGATCTTGGCGCTGGTCTCTTACCCTACCTACCAGAATAACCTGATGACGCGTGAGATCCCCGCTTACTATTACAACCAGTTGAACAAAGATCCCCTCAAGCCGTTGTTCAACCACGCCATCTCGGCGGAGCATCCACCTGGTTCTGTGTACAAGTTGGCAGCGGCCATCGGTGCTTTGAACGAAAAGGTTGTAACCCCTGAGCAGGTGATCGCTTGCCCGGGTGAGATCACCGTGGTCGAAAAATACTCACCGAATGATCCTGGTAAGGAAACCATTTACGGTAGCTATGACCGCAATGGTCATGGCACCTGCGATTTCTTAAAAGGCGTCAGCTTGTCTGATGATGTTTACTTCTACAAGATCAGCGGTGGTTTTGAAGGTGAAGTGCCGAATGGTGGCTTAAATGCCTGGCGTTTGGCTGAGTATTCACGCGCATTGGGTTACGGCGCCCTTTCTGGCATTGAGTTACCCGGTGAGGCCAATGGTCTTGTACCTGACCCCAAGTGGAAACGCATCAATCAGACCGAGAACTGGTCGACCGGCGACACCTACATAGATGCCATTGGTCAAGGCTATGTGCTGACCACACCTCTGCAAGTGTTGGAATCAATGGCCACCATCGCCAATGACGGCAAGCACATGAAGCCCACCATCGTCAAAGAGATCCTGGACCAGCAAGGTAATGTGGTTAAGGCATTTGAACCGCAACTGTTATGGGACATCACCAAAGACCCCGTGATCAATGTGTTGGACGAGACCGGTAAACCCATCACCACCACGGATGCCAATGGCAATGAAGTGCCCCAGAAAAAGGTGGTGGAGCCATGGGTGGTTGCCAAATTAAAAGAGGGTCTGCGTTTGGTGGTTGCCGACGGTACCGCAACAAAGGCTTTCAAGAACCTGGATATTCCCTCTGCAGGGAAAACCGGTACCGCTGAATATTGTGACAACGTGGCTCAGGCAAAAGGTCTGTGCATCCGCGAAAGTTGGCCAACTCACAGCTGGTATGTGGGTTACGCCCCTTATGATGACCCTGAGATCGTAGTTGTGGCGTTTGTTTACAACGGCGGTGAAGGCGCCAGCGTGGCTGCCCCGATCGTTGAAAAAGTGATGATGGCTTATTTTGAATTGAAAGCAGCCGATGAAGCTGCCGGAAATTCACACTGGTAAGCATCCGCGAGGGATTGTGGAAGAATCAAAATTGCTCATAAAAGGCATTCGCGATGGTTTGTTGATCACTGTGCATGAGAAGCGTTGGAAAGATGCACAGGAACTGGTCTTTAATACCATTGCAGAGCGGGAAGCTTTCTTTAAAGGCGCCAAAGTGGCGTTGGATGTAGGAGAGACCGTTATCAAAGCTGCCGAAATGGGCAAGTTCCGCAACAACCTGGCTGACAAAGGTCTCTCATTATGGGCTGTACTGAGCACCGCAGATACCACCATCAACACCGCTCAGGTGCTTGGCCTGGCTACCACGCTTGGAATCCGCAGCGCAGCGGCCAAAGAACAGAAAGACGCTAATGTCTTTGAAGGTGACCAGGCCGTGTGGGTGGAGCGTACGCTACGGGCAGGGTTCAGGGTGGAGACCAAATGCCATGTGGTGGTGATGGGAGACGTCAACCCCGGTGCAGAGATCATCTCTGGCGGCAACATATTGGTATGGGGGCGCTTGAATGGCTCAGTGCATGCCGGCGCTGATGGTAACCAGAACGCTCGCATCATGGCCATGGAATTGAAGCCTACCCAGATGAAGATCAACGGGGTGGTATCAGCTCCGATCCTTAAAAAATCGAAAAACCAGCCAGAAATGGCGTTTTTGAAAGAGAATGAAATTATCATTGAACCCTGGAACAGCAAAAAATAATCATTGAGGAGACTTATGGGCGCAAACGTTATCACAATCACGTCTGGTAAGGGTGGAGTTGGCAAGACCACCACGACTGCCAACCTGGCTGTTGCACTGGCCAGCATGGGCGATAAAGTGGTTTGTATCGATGGTGACATCGGTTTACGCAACCTGGATGTAGTCCTTGGTCTGGAAAATCGTATTGTTTATGACCTGGTGGATGTGATCGAAGGTCGCTGCCGCTTGCGCCAGGCGATGATCCGGGACAAACGGCTGGAAGAGCTTTACCTCATTCCTGCTGCTCAAACGCGCGATAAATCGGCTGTCTCTCCCAGTGATATGGTGAAACTTTGCGATGAACTGCGTGAAGAAGTAGATTGGGTGATCATTGATTCACCGGCTGGTATTGAGCGTGGTTTCCGCAATACCATTGCCCCGGCAGATTCTGTGCTGGTTGTGACCAACCCTGAAGTATCTGCTGTACGTGATGCTGACCGAATTATTGGGTTGGTTGAGGCTGAAGAAAAAGGTCCTGCCCGTTTGATCTTGAACCGGGTTAACCCCACACTGACGAAACGCGGTGACATGCTTACCCCGGATGATGTGGTGGAGTTGCTGGCCATTAAGCTTATTGGTATCATCCCAGATGATGACAATGTTGTCATTTCAACCAACCGGGGTCAACCTGTGGCTT
>CAZWKK010000182.1:0-4582 GCA_964634855.1 uncultured Anaerolinea sp. | reverse complement strand
TGCCCTCTCTTGCATGGCGAAATAAAAGACGTTATACTCAAAGCATGGTGGGGATAAACCCACAATCCCTTTTTATTCTCTGTAGGAGGAGAAACAATGTCCAAGAAGTTGTTTGCCATTGTAGCAATTTTGCTTGTGGCCACTATGGTGTTGACTGCATGCACCAAGGCTGCATCAACTGGTGAGACCAAATTCAAGGTCTGCCAGGTCACCGATACCGGTGGTATTGATGACAAATCCTTCAATGCAACCGCATGGAAGGGTGTTACCGATGCACAGACCCAGTTGGGTGTCGAAGGTCAGTACCTCGAGTCCAAAGAAGTTGCCGACTTCGAGAAGAACCTCAACGCTTTCGTTGAGCAAAAATGCGATTTGATCGTTACCGTCGGTTTCTTGCTGGGCGATGCCACCAAGGCTGCTGCTGAAGCCAACCCCAACATCAAATTCTCCATCGTTGACTACACCTACGATCCCGCCATCACCAACGTTGTTGGTCAGGCCTTCCAGACCGATGAAGCCGCCTTCTTGGCTGGCTACCTCGCCGCTGGTGTGACCAAGACCGGTGCAGTTGGTACCTTCGGTGGTATGCAGATCCCGACCGTCACCATCTTCATGGATGGTTTCGCTAATGGCGTTGCATATTACAACACTGTTCACGGTACTTCCGTCAAAGTCCTCGGTTATGATGCCGCTGCTGGAACTGGCCTCTTCACCAATGACTTCTCTGATCAGCAAAAAGGTAATGACACCGCCGTCTCTCTGATGGACGAAGGCGCTGACATCATCCTCCCCGTTGCTGGCCCTGTTGGTTTGGGTGCTGCTGCCGCTGTCAAAGCCCGCGGTAATGCCTACATCATCGGTGTTGATAGCGACTGGTACCTGACCGCTCCTGATTACAAAGACATCGAATTGACCTCCGTCATGAAATTGATGGACGTCACCACTGTCAACGTGATCAAATCCGCCATGGACGGCACCTTCAAGGGTGGTAACACCATCGGTAACCTCGCCAACGGCGGCGTTGCCCTCGCTCCGTTCCACGATCTCGACAGCGTTGTCTCCGCTGACCTCAAGGCCGAACTCGACCAGGTCAAAGCTGACATCCTCTCTGGCAAGATCACCATGAACCCCGCTTTCCTTCAGAAATAAGTTGTAAGTGAACTACAAGAGGCTGGAGCAATGCTCCAGCCTCTTCTTTTTTAAGTTGTCTGACAACCTGACACGTTTAAACGCCCTATGTTATAATATTTTTATTAAATCTTAGCTCAAGGAGTAATTATGGCTCCTATCCTCCAACTAAAAGGAATCACAAAACAATTCCCTGGCGTTCTGGCCAATGATCACATTGATCTGACCCTGAACAAGGGGGAGATTCTCGCATTATTGGGCGAGAATGGCGCCGGTAAGTCCACACTAATGAACATCTTGTATGGGCTTTATCAACCGGATGAAGGCGAAATTTGGGTGAATGGCGAAAAAGTCTCTATTCACTCCCCGACTGACGCAATCAAAACTGGAATTGGCATGGTTCATCAACATTTCATGCTCATTCCAGTTTTTACTGTCACCGAAAATGTCATGCTCGGGTCAGAACCGGTGAAGTTTGCCGACACTCTGGATCGCGCAGAAACAGCCAAAAAGATCGAAGCAATCTCTTCACAGTACAAACTTGAGGTTAACCCCAACGACTTCGTCAAAGATCTGCCTGTAGGCGTTCAACAGCGTGTTGAGATCATCAAGTTACTTTACCGCGAAGCCGAGATCCTCATCTTTGATGAGCCAACCGCTGTGTTGACCCCACAAGAAGCCGATGAACTGGTGGCCATTATGCGTTCTCTGGTTAAACAGGGAAAATCCATCATTTTCATCACTCACAAACTACGTGAAGTGATCGAAGTGGCTGACCGCATTCTGGTCATCCGCCGCGGTGCAGTAGTGGGATCTGCTGACCCCAAGACGGCCAATGCTCGTGAACTGGCCGAGCTAATGGTAGGCCGAGCTGTGAACCTGGTGGTTGAAAAGAAGATCAAACAAGCCGGCGAAAAAGTGCTGGCTATGGAAGATCTGGTGGTTACCGATCAATTCAAGCAAGTTGTGGTGGACCACGTTAGCCTGGATGTTCATGCAGGACAGGTATTGGGCATTGCCGGTGTTCAGGGCAACGGCCAAACAGAACTGGTTGAAGCCCTTACTGGCTTGCGCAAAGTAAACGGTGGCAAGATCAACTTTGATGGGCAAGACATCACCAACGCTTCTCCACGCCGCATCACCGAATTAGGCTCTGCCCACGTGCCGGAAGATCGCCAGGCAGATGGTTTGGTGCTCAAGTTCCCCGTCTCAGAAAATCTGGTGCTGTGTACCTACTACAAACCTCCTTTTGCCAAGGGTGTGATCTTACAAGAGGATGTCATCAAAGAAAACGCCGAAAAGTTGATCACTGACTTTGACATCCGTACTCCAAGCGCTGCCACTGAAGTGGGCAATCTCTCCGGTGGTAATCAGCAAAAAGTGATCATTGCTCGTGAGCTTTCACGCCCGATCAAATTACTCATAGCTTCGCAGCCAACCCGCGGTCTGGATGTAGGCTCAATTGAATACATTCATAAACGTATCGTTCAGAAACGTGACGAAGGTTGTGCCGTGCTGATGGTCTCTCCGGAGCTTGATGAGATCATTGAGCTGTCTGACCGTATCGCTGTGATGTATCGTGGCAAAGTGATCGCTGTGGTCAATGCCAAAGATGTGACCAAAGAAACTTTGGGTCTCTTGATGGCTGGCGTTGTCCCAGAAAAGATCGAACGTGCCGCCGGCGAAGAGCAAGTTGTGGAAACCACTTTCTAGAGAGGTGCTCCATTGAAGAAGACAAACGAAAAAGAAAACAAAATCCGCACCGTGCTGATCGAAGAGATCACTGGTCAGGGTCCCAGCGCCAAGAAAAAACGCAATTTATGGCAGGTCATTCAGATCCCTCTGTTGGCAATCGTTTCTGGTTTGATCATCGGCGCGATCCTCATTGCAGTTACCAGTGAAACCGTCTACGCCGCTTTCAAAGATGGTTTCTTCTACGGAATTGGTCAAGCCTTTTACGAGATCGGTACCTCCTATCTGGCGTTGCTCACCGGCTCCCTGGGTGACCCTGTGCGGATCATCACCGCTATTCAATCGGGAGATGCCGCTTCCATCCGCTCTGCCGTCAACCCCATTCTGGAGAGTCTGGTTCAGACCACCCCTTATATCTTCGCTGGTTTGGCCTGTGCCCTTGGCTTCCGTGCGGGTCTCTTCAACATTGGCGTTGAAGGCCAATTATTCATGGGCGCCATTGCTGCAACTTTTGTGGGTTACTCAATCACCGGATTGCCTGCTTACATCCACATGCCCCTGGCTTTCTTGGCCGGAGCCGTGGGTGGCGCAATCTGGGGCATCATTCCTGGCATCCTAAAAGCCACCACAGGCGGAAATGAGGTCATCAACTGCATCATGATGAACTACATTTCTTACCGCTTGGTCTCATGGTTGCTGACTGGGCCAATGACCCGCCCCGATACTGGCGGTATGCCCCTCAGCCCGCTGATCCAGCAATCTGCCGAGATCCCACAATTCTTTCAATCCCCCATTCGCTTTCACCTGGGCTTTTTCATCGCCCTTCTCTTCGCCTTCATCGTCTGGTGGGTCCTCTTCAAGACCACCTGGGGTTTGAATCTGCGCACCGTCGGCGCAAATCCACGTGCTGCCAAGTATGCTGGCCTCAATATCGCCAAAGTCACCGTGATTGGTATGGCTATGTCCGGCGCCCTGGCCGGTATGGCAGGTGCCAACGAGGTTCTGGCCATCAACCACTTTATGGCCCCCAGCCTTTCTTCTGGTTACGGCTTCAACAGCATCGCCCTGGCCTTGCTGGGCAACTCCCACCCGGTAGGCGTTATCCTCTCCTCATTGCTCTTTGGTGTGTTGCAGAACGGCGCCACCCGTATGGAAGTTATGACCAAGATCCCTTCAGATATTGTGGTCATTCTGCAAGCCCTCATCCTGATCTTTGTGGCCGCCCCGGCTATCATCCGCTCCGTGTATCGTTTACGTGATCCAAAGAACTCTGCGGTTGAACCAACTACTGCCGCAGCAGAAGGGAGTAAATAATGGCAGCCTCTTCTACTGCAATTACCCATGTTCGACTGAATGAGATCTCTCCCAATCGCCGTATCACCATGGGCGTGGTGGAGATCCTGACGGCTGTATTGATCTTCTTCGTGTTCTTTAGCAAAACTGCTACTGACGCTCTGACCACTTTTGTAATGACCCCGGGTGGAATTACCGTGGGAACCATGCCCAACTGGGTGGTGCCTTCACATACCGCATTGCTCATCACCATGACCCTTAGTTTGGCCATTGGCATTTACCAGACCATCAAAGGCTTTGGTAAAGCCACAAATGGTATGGTGGGCGTGGTCTTCTTGCTGCTTATCTTCAGCTTCCTCACCTGGCAGGCATCTGGAAAATCACTGAATCTGGGTGGTATGCTCGCCAGTGCAGTCTCCATGGCAGTACCCATCACCCTGGGCGCTTTCTCTGGCATCATGAGCGAGCG
>CAZWKK010000181.1:0-4585 GCA_964634855.1 uncultured Anaerolinea sp. | reverse complement strand
CGGTCCAAAGCCCAGTGTTGTGGCTTTCTTGAATTCAGCGAGGATCTTTGCTCTGAAATGTGTCAATAACTCTTCATTGCTTTCATTGCGAGGGATGTAGGCATTGATGGCAATGTAGTCGCCGTCTTTCACAATCGCCTTCAAATAGTTTTCGACAGTCTCAAAAACAGAAGCTCCGGCTTTGACAGTTACTCCCTCGCCCAGATAAATCTGAACAGGACCAACACTAAACGCCGGCGCTTTTTCGCTGAGTTTGCCGCTTTCGCGGTAAGCCGCGATCTTGTTCACCGTTCGGGTCTTGTTATCTTGAACGTCTGGCTGGTCAAAGGAATTCACACCCAGAGAAATGCAAGCCAATGCTGTGGCAACTTCCCACAAATAGAATTGAGCGCCAAGATCGTATGCTGTTTTAACATCAAAGGTAATTGCAGGCACTTTGGCTGCAATCAGATCAGAAACCAAACCATCTTGAGTACCATCCGAACGCAGGTAAACAAAGATCCGATCCTGACCGTATTCTTTTACAGATTGCAGGGGTTCTTTGGCCAAAGGGACAATTCCCTTACCCGCTTTACCACTGCTCTCAGCGATCAACTGCTCCATCCAGGCGCCAAAGGACTCCCAGGCGGGGTCGGTGAGAATGGTTAACTTATCTTTGCCAGCTTTCCAGGCAGCTCCCATGATGGCGCCCAGCATTGCTCCAGGATTGGCACCAAAAGGTACTTCAGGTACAGATTGGTCAGCGAGGTCTTTGGCGCTGGCAAGCAACTTTTCTACATCCATACCGATCAAAGCAGCCGGCACCAGGCCGAACATGGTTAAAGCAGAGTTGCGTCCACCCACCATAGGGTCACCTTTGAAAATATGCCAGTAACCTTTCTCGGTTGCTGATTTTTCTAACGCCGTTCCAGGATCAGTGATGGCAATGAAATGCTCGCCAGCTTTTTTGCCAAATTTCTCCTCACATTTTGCCCAGAAGAAATCTGAATAAGCATTCACTTCAGCAGTACCACCTGATTTACTGGAAACGATGTAAAGTGTCTTTTCCACAGGAGAACGATCCAAGGCAGCCTTTACTTGACCCGGATCAGTTGAATCCAAGATAGCCAGATCCAGCCCCGGGATGCCATCCAACTCCGTGACGCCATTGATCAGACGCATCACTTCTGGCGCTAAAGATGAGCCGCCCATGCCCAAAAGAAGAACATGCGTGATCCCGCTGTTTTGACAGTGTTTTCTCAGCGCTTTGATCTCATCCAACTCAGTTACTTTTTCCCACGGAGCAAACAACCAATTGCATCGCTTTTTGATCTCTGCCTGTCCTGCTGGATCGCTGGTCCATAAGGTTGGGTCAATATCAAACATGCGTTTGACAACGTCCATTAGCTCAAGCTGTTTTGCTTCAGAACGGATCTCTTTTTCCAGGCAGCCAAGTTCAGCAACCGCTTTGCTGGCTTTCTCATCGATGGCGGCCAATAAAGTTGCAAAAGCATCTATAAATGCCTTTACGCCTTCAGCTTCCAGATCGTCGGTTACTTTTTCGATACTGATGCCAAGATTCTTCAAAGCCAACATATCATTCTTTGCTTCTGTCAGGCCTTTTTCAATTGTCAACTCTGCTTTGCCATGATCAGAAAAGGCAGCCAGAGTTTGAGGAGGAACTGTATTCACAGAATCTGGACCGATCAATTCTTCTACGTAGATCACATCACGATAATTTGGGTTCTTGGTGCTGGTGGAGGCCCACAAAGGACGCTGAACTTTTGCACCAGCTTCCTGTAATTTCTCGAACCGTGTCGTTGTAAAGGTCTTCTTGAACAATTCGTAAGCCAGCTTGCCATTGGCAATAGCGATCTTGCCAAGTAAGGCTTTTGCATCAGTGGTATCTGATCCACCAGCATCAATGATCTTCTGCAAAGCAGAATCTACCTTAGAATCCACCCTGGAGACAAAGAAAGAGGCTACGGAGGCGATGTTCTCAAGGGGCTGCTTCGCTGCCAGACGGTCTTCCAACCCGGCGATATAGGCTTCCATTACCTCTTGATAACGTTCAAGTGAAAAGATCAATGTCACATTGATGTTTAAACCAGTTGCGATTGCCTTACGAATCGCCCCAACACCTTCTTTGGTGGCAGGGATCTTGATCATCAAGTTTTCTCGGTTTACACGGTTCCATAGCTTCACCGCTTCGGCATAGGTCCCTTCCGCGTCATGAGCCAGGTTAGGGTCGACTTCCAAACTTACATAGCCATCTTCACCGCTCGTCTGACGATAAACAGGTTGCAGCAGGTCGGCAGTGGCTCGAATATCTTCCACGGCCAATTCCCAGAAAATGTCTGCACTGGACCATCCGGCATAGGCCATAGGTTTTAGACCTGAATCATAATCGTTTGATTTTGCGATGGCATTCTGGAAAATGCTTGGATTCGATGTGACGCCGTAGATCTCTCCGCGGTTGATCATTTCAGCCATGTCGCCGTTTCGCAGCATACGGCGTTGAATGTTGTCATACCAGAGAGATTGTCCCAATTGATGAATTTTTTCGTAAGATTTCATGAAAACACCTTGAAAGAATAATAGGTCTCCCGGCGAACCATCCACCGGGAGAGAATTTATTTACCGCTGGCAGCTGATCCATTCTCGATGGCACGAATTTTATTCGTGCGTCTGATATGCCGTTCTTCGGCACAAAAAGAAGCTGCTAAAAATGACTTGACAATCTCTTTTGCCAATTCACCCCCGATGATACGGGCGCCAAGGCACAGAGCATTCATTTTGTCATGTTCCACACCCTGGTGAGCAGAATAAGTATCGTGGCATAAACAAGCATACACGCCTTTGATCTTATTGGCAGCGATGGTAGCGCCTACCCCTGAACCGCAAATGATGATTGCACGGTCAGCCTGGCCTTGAATGAGGGCTTTTCCTGCTTTTTCCGCGTAATCCGGGTAATCGACTGGTTCTTTGCCATAGGTTCCCAGGTCAATCACTTCATGGCCGCTTTGTTGAACAGCTGCAATGATCTCATCCTTAAGCGAGTAACCTGCATGGTCACAGGCAACAGCAATTTTCATTTTTGTCATTCCTTACTTCAATAATTCACGGGCAGCTTCTAAAACTGCCGGAACGGTGAAACCGAATTTCTCGAATAGGGTTTTGGCAGGAGCAGAGGCCCCAAAGCCATGCATGCAAACCATTTTGCCTTCATTACCAATCCAACGCTCCCATCCCTGAGAAATTCCCATTTCAACGGCGAGACGTTTTGTGATCTTCTTGGGCAAAACACTCTCCTGGTAGTCAACACCGGCTGCTTCAAACAACTCCCAACAAGGGAAGGAAACAACGCGTACTGAATGGCCTTCATCAGCCAAAGTTTTGGCTGCTTCATAGATCAAACTCACCTCAGATCCGGAAGCCATGAGTATCATTTCAGGGTCATTTGTGCCAAAATCTTTGAGCACGTAGGCACCCTTCAAAAGGCCTTCGGCAGATGCAACTTCTGAACGATCCAATGTAGGCAAGGCCTGTCGGGTCAATGCCAAAACTGAGGGATTATGCTCATGCTCTAATGCAGCCCGCCAGGCCATGCTGGTCTCATTGGCATCAGCAGGTCGAAGGACGAGCAAATTGGGAATCGCACGCAAGGCAGCCAAATGTTCCACTGGCTGATGGGTTGGGCCATCTTCGCCAAGGCCAATCGAGTCGTGGGTCATCACCCAGATGGTTCGCAAATGCGACAAAGCGGAAACGCGCATTGCTCCGCGCATGTAATCAGTAAATACCAGGAAGGTGGCGCCAAATGGGATGAGACCTTTATGATAGGCCATACCGTTTACAATGGCTGCCATACCATGTTCACGAACACCAAAATGTAAATATCTGCCAATTTCATTTCCAGGCTGGAAGGCAGTGGATTCTTTGATCCAGGTATTGTTCGATGGAGTCAGATCTGCAGAGCCGCCCACAAGTTCCGGCAAGGTTGCAGCGATTCCATTGATCGCCTGCCCAGAAGCGACGCGGGTGGCAACGCCTTTGGGGTCAGCCGGGAATACTGGCAATGCTTTTTCCCATCCTTCAGGGAGTTTACCTTCCAAGCGACGAGTAAACTCTTCGGCCTCGGTAGGAAAAGCTTTTGCATAGGCAGCAAATTTCTCTTGCCAGGCAGCCTGTTTGGCTTCGCCTGCTACAACCTGTTCTTTGAACAAAGCTTCAACATCTTCGGGCACATAGAAACGCGGCTCTTCTGGCCAACCCAGCTTCTTTTTGGCACCATTCAATTCTTCATCACCTGGCGGTTCTCCATGGGCTTTGGAAGTATCCTGGCGGGTCGGTAAACCATATCCAATATAAGTTCTGCAGGCAATAATTGAGGGACGCGGATCTTTTTTGGCAGCCTGAATGGCACGATCAATTTCTTCTACATCGTTACCATCAGCAACCTTTGAAACATGCCAACCATAAGCTTCGAAACGTTTCATGCGATCTTCAGTAAAGGAAAGATCGGTTGAACCATCAATACTAATGTGATTATCATCATACATGTAGATGATCTTACCTAATTTCAAGTGACCGGCTAAAGAAGCAG
>CAZWKK010000180.1:0-4596 GCA_964634855.1 uncultured Anaerolinea sp. | reverse complement strand
CTCGTCGCCGCGTTTGTCGTTGTAGTCACTGACCTGTCGCAGAAACTCGTCGGGGATGGCCGGGTGGCACATCAGCTCAAAGGTGTCGTGCTCAGTGTCCGCGGCCATGCGCTCGATCAATTGGGTCAGGTGATCCAGCGTGGCGCCTTCATCGTAGAAGCTGCTGCAGAAGACCTGGGGATGGTTGGGTGCATGCGCTTTCAACGACTGCAAAATATGCGCGTAGTCATTTAGTTGATCAGCCGTCCACAGGTACTCTGAGGGGTGACCTGCGCTTGGGTCAGCGTAGGGCAGGCGGATGGGGCAGTTCAACTCCGAGGCCAGGGAGAGCATGCACTCAAACAGGGCGGGGGAGGCGTAGGAAACGTGGTGATGCGAATCGAGGTGATCTGGCGTGCAGCCGGTGACCTGCTTAAAGAGATCCACCTGGGCGTGCCATTCTGCTGAGACCTCAGCGAGGTTCAGTTGCGGCAGGGCAGCGGTGAAGGGGTCAGGGCGGCGGAAAAGTCCATTGGCGTCCACTAGGCTGGGCACTTCAGCGGCGGGCAGGAGCGGCTTACCGCTGGTGAGCACCAGATGCACGCCCAGCCCCAATTTGGGGCAATCGCGCACGGCCAGGGGCAGGTCACTGACGGCGTCCGGCCAGTTCATCATGGCGGTGGTGGAGGTGACGATTCCCTGCAGGTGCGCCTGCCGGATGCCCTCGGAGAGCTTTTTGCCGTGGCCGTAATCATCGGCATTGACGATCAATCGTTTGCGGCTCATGCTTCCTCCACTGGCACATGGGGCATGGTCTGGATGATGCGCTCACGCAATTCCGGCTTGGGGTCCAACCCGGCTGCCATAAAGCCCAGCAGCACGGCTCCCAGAACGGGCGGTTGGTGGCTGCGAATTACATTGGCGCCGGGAGCCAGGGGGAGCACTTTTTCTTTGAACACCTCGGTGAGCATGGGGCTGCCTTCCCACATGCCGCCGATCTGCACCAGATCGAATTGGACGGTCTGGAAATTCAATTGCCGAATAACGGAACAGGCCAGCTCGCCCAGCTCATTGCCAGCCCAGCGAACCAGATCAATGGCCACCGGGTCACCCTGGCGCGCCACCTCAAAGATCAGCGGGGCGTCCGCAGCAGAGAAAGAGAATTGGTCGCACATGGATCCCTGGATCAGCTCGTCCAGGCTGGATACGCCAAAACGGCTGCAAAATGCGTCAGACAAAGCTGTGGCAGGGCCGCGGCCGCTCCAGGCGGCCCCCAGCACACTGCACAATTTGTAGATCAGCTCAGTGGCGCCGGCGTTTTCGCCGAATGTGTGGCCGCCCCCGCTGACCATGCCGTAATGCTTGCGCTCGGCATCCCAGCCGCGACAGTTGCAGCCGGTGCCAGAGACGACGGCGATGCCCCAGCGTTTGAGCGACCCGGCCAGCAGACCCAGGTCTGTATCGTTGACTACGTCCACAGCGCCGCTGACTTGAAGGGTATTGATCACGCGCAGGGTGGGCTCACGTTCGATGGGCCAATCATAGCCGGCCACGCCAAAGCCTGACCCGCTTATCTGGTCTTTGCTCAGGCCGGCCATCTTGAGCGCACTGAAGACCGCCTGATGCAGGTTGGCCTGAGAGCCGTCATACCCCACCGACTCATGGTTGCCCGGGCCGCTTTTGCTGAACCCAACCACCTTGCCGGTTTCATCCACGATCATGCAGTGGGTCTTGGTACCGCCCAGATCTGCGCCTAAATAGTAATTGGTCATGCACCCTCTAGCTCTTAAAGAAATTGGACAAATATTTTTTGTTGGTCTGCAACAGATCTTCCATCACCGCTTCCACCTGGTCGCCTTCGGGGCCAAGTGGGTGAGCCAACAGCGCCTGGTAGAGTAAGCTGCGGTCGCCGCTGACGGCTGCGCGGGCGGTGAGCATCTCGTACGATTTCACCTGGGCCACCAGACCAAAACAGGCCTCTGGCAGTGGTTCAGCGGGTAGGGGATGCACCCCCTTGCGGTCGATCTTGCAGGGCATTTCCAGCACCCAATCTTTAGGCCAACCCGCCACTGCGCCGTTATGTACGGTGTTCACCACATGAGCTTCACCCAGGTCATTGTAATGGGAATTGATGAATTGGGTGGCCACGGTGGAGTAATAGGCGCCACCACGTTTCATCAGGTCTTCGGGGGGAGCGGTGAGGGCGGGGTCGGCATACTCTTTCAGCAGATCCTTTTCCACTTCCATCACCTCTTCGGCGCGGGAGGGCGGCCATTGCTTCTGCAGGGCCAGTTTGTGCGAGGTGGCATAGAAATATTGCAGGTAATAATTAGGGATCATTTGCAGGGTCTCCACCAGTTCAGGCGGAAACTCGGGTTCTTCTTCCTGGCGCAGTTCGGCCACATAGCCTTGCAGGATGGGACCCCACATTTCTTCGCCTTCCACTTTGAATCCGCGGTGCCAGGTGAGGTGGTTGAGCCCCAGGGTGTTGAGCTCACAGCGGGCCGGGTCTACCTTGCTGCCAAGCTGTTTTTCAATGGCTTCGATCATGGTCATTTTGGTATTGTAGGCCACGTTGCACACGCCCACGGCGGGGACATCAGCGGCGAACATGCTGAGGGCCTGGGTGTTGAGCCCGGCCGGATTGGTGAAGTTCACCAGCATGGCACCTGGGGCGCCCACGGCGCGGATATCAGCGGCGATGCTGAGGATGACCGGGATGGTGCGCAGGGCTTTGGCCATGCCGCCGATGCCGGTGGTCTCTTGCCCCACCAGCCCGTGGCGCAGGCCCAGATATTCATCTTCGCGGCGGGCGGGCATTTGCCCCACGCGCAACTGGGTGATGACGTAAGAGGCACCGCGGATGGCCTCGCGCTGATCGGTGCTGAGGGTCACTTTAAAAGGGGCATTCTTGCTTTCGACCATGCGTTTGGCAAAACCGCCCACGATCTTGAGACGTGCTTCATCAATATCCATCAGGCAGAGTTCACTGATGGGCAAGCTCTGGGTGCGGGCCAAAAAACCATTCACCAATTCGGGGGTGTAGGTGGAACCGCCGCCGATGACTGTAATTTTCATAGATCCTCCAATAAGACTCGGTATATTTTACTTTTCCACGCCCGTGATCACAATGCCCTGCATAAAGAAGCGCTGGCAGAGCAGGAAAATGATCAGCGGCACCACCAGTGCCATCAATGCCGTGGCTTGGATGAGGTTGGGGTTGGTGGAATGGATCCCGTTGAAGCGCGAGATGGCCACAGAAATGGGCTGGATATCAGGGTTGGTGGAGAGGTAGATCATGGGGCCGTAAAAATCGTTCCAGGCCCAAACGATGTGAAAGACCGAGACGGCCACGATCACTGGCAGGGCCTGAGGCAAAATGATGGACCAGAAGATGCGCAGCGGAGAGGCGCCGTCCATCATGGCGGCTTCATCCATCTCGCGCGGGATGGTCATAAAGTATTGACGCAGTAAAAAGACGTCGTAGGCGTTGGCAAAGAAAGTAGGCACGATCAGCGGCAGGTAGGTGCCCACCCAACCGATCTTGAGGAAGAAGGTATAGGTGGGGATGGTGGTCACCGCAGCCGGTAGGAAAATGGTGGCGATGAGCAGGGTAAAGAGGAAGCTGCGCCCGGGGAAGCGGAAGCGGGCAAAGCCAAATGCCACCAGCGTGCAGGAGAGCAGGGTGCCGATCTCTGTGAGAATGGCATAGAAAAGGGTGTTGCCAAACAGGCGCGGGAAGTTGAGCATTTTCCAGACATCGGCAAAGTTTTGCCAACGTGCAGACCATTGCCAGGGCTGTTCCAGGGTACGCCAGGCACCCTGCCAGGTGATCTGCCCGGCGATCCTGCCGGATGGGTCAATGAAGATGCTCTGTTCACGTCCTGGCTTGAGCATGGCCAGGGTTTGGGTGCTGCCATCGGGCATGGGCACGTAGTACAGCTTTAATTGCTGGCCGTTGTACTCAAAGGTGGCGGGGGCGGCCGGCCAGATGGGGGCATTGGTGGCGCTCATCTGTTCAGGGGACTTCATGGAAGTGAAGACCATGAAGAGGAAGGGAGAGAGGTACAGTGCCAGCAAGAGCAGGCTGCCGCCGGTGACGAGCAAGGTGTTGATGATCTTGCTCACCTTGCGGCTGCGTTTGAGGGAATTAACTTTTTGGGTGCTGAGGGGGATGGTTGTCATGTTCTCTCCTTAGCGGCTGTTATCGCCGGCGTAATAGACCCAGTATTTGGCGGTCTTGAAGAGCACCAGGGTGACCACCAGAATGATAATGAAGAGCACCCAGGCCAGGGCAGACCCGTAAGACATGTTCTGGAAAACGAAGAAGGTCTTATAAAGGTACAGGTTGTAGAACATGGTCGCTCCGCCCGGCCTGCCAGTACCACTGTTCAATACCAGGGGCACCAGGAAGAACTGGAAGAGCTCCACAATGGCCAGAACCAGCGTGTAAAAAATGACCGGCGAGATGAGGGGGAAGGTCACATTGAGCAGGGTGGTGAACCAGCCGGCGCCGTCCACTTTGGCAGCGTCGTACAGCTCGGTGGGGACGTTTTGCAGGCTGGCCAGGAAGATGAGCATGCTGTTGCCGATGCCCCAGATGCCCAGGATCACATA
>CAZWKK010000179.1:0-4600 GCA_964634855.1 uncultured Anaerolinea sp. | reverse complement strand
ATGATGCCTTCGTGCTCCTCGCTCATGCCCAGTTCTTTTTCTGAGCAGACCATGGAGTAAGATTCCACCCCGCGGATGGTGGCGCGCTTGAGGGTGGTCAGTACCAGGCCATCGGCGTGACCGTCATAGATCACAGCACCTTCTTTGGCATAAGCCACTTTGAGGGGCTTGGCCAGGGGACCTTTGCCCTTGTAATCGAAAATATTGGGGGCACCGGTGAGCACAATATGCTCTTGCTGGCCGTCAAACAGTTTGCACAGGGTCAGGCGGTCGGCGTTGGGGTGGGGCATGACCTCAGAGATGGAAGCGACCACGATCTTGTCGTCGTCCCAGGAGAGGCCGGTTACTTTGGTATCCACACTGCCGGGGGTGGGCATGGGCAAGCCGATGATCTGGATCTCTTCCACCTCCATGCCGGCCATGGTGAGCAGATGCGCGATCTGCGCAATCGAGAGATCGGTATCGACGAATTCTTTAATCCAGGATAAAGGTGCTTTCATTTTTCTCCTAAGGGATCAGTAATCTGTGATCAGTGAGCAGGAAACCCTGGGTTCTGGTCACTCGTTACTGGTCACTGGTTCTAGAACTGCTCCAGGAAACGGGCGTCGTTTTCCCAGAAGTAGCGAATATCGTTAATGCCGTAGCGCAGCATGGCAATGCGCTGTGGGCCGAGACCGAAGGCGAAACCGGAGTAGCGTTCTGGGTCATAGCCGCCGTTGCGTAAAACATTGGGGTGAACCATGCCGCAGCCGCCGATCTCCAACCAGCCGCCACCGCAGACGGGGCAGCCTTCGCCGTGGCAGAGGAAGCATTCCACGTCAAACTCAGCGGAAGGCTCAGTGAAGGGGAAGTAAGAGGCGCGGAAGCGGGTGCGTACTTCCTGACCAAACAGCCGCCGGGCCAGATCAGACAGGGTGGCTTTGAGGTTGGTAAAAGTGATGCCAGGGCCAACCGCAATGCCTTCGATCTGGTCAAATTGGGTCTCATGGCGGGCATCGGTCTGTTCGTAGCGGTAGCACATACCGGGCAGCACAATGCGTACCGGCGGTGGGTTGAGCGGATTGGTGGCTGAGGCCTCTTGCATGGCGTGTACCTGACCCGGGGAGGTGTGGGTGCGCATCACAATGGGGTTGTCGCCGCGTTCGCCGGCATCGACAAAGTAAGTGTCCTGCATATCGCGGGCGGGGTGGCCCACGGCAAAATTGAGCATCTGGAAGTTGTACTCATCCGTCTCCACTTCGCGGGAGCGGTAGACCTGAAAGCCCATCTCACCGAAGACGCGGTAAAGCTCACGCAAGATCTGCGTATCGGGGTGCAGGCGGCCGTGAGCAATGGGGCGGCCTGGCAGGGTGATATCCAGTTTTTCGTTGGCCAGGGCGTGCGCAAGGGCTTTGGCTTTGATGGTCTCGCTGCAGGCATTGAAAGCGCCTTCAAGCGCTACCTTCACCTGGTTGGCCGCCTGACCCACCTGCGGGCGCAGGGTGGCATCAAAGGTGCCGAGTTTCTGGAAGACCTGCATCACCGGTGCCGAACGGCCCAAGTGAGCCGTGCGCCAGGCTTGCAGCGCTTCTTCGTTTTCCAAACTAGCCAGAGCATCCAGGCCGGCCTGTTTGATCTGTTCGAGTTCTTGCAAAACGTTTGTTTCGCTCATAAAAAGACTCCTGCAACTTAAAATAAAAACCCGCCCAAAAATAGGGACGGGAGAGGGGACCCGCGGTACCACCCTGGTTGGCTGAAGTTTCAGCCCACTTTACCCGACGGCGAACAGATCGCGATCGGCTGCCCCGGTAACGTGCGGCTCACGGCATGGACTAATGGACGGGGTCGTTCACCCATGCAGCTCGGGAGGGAACTTCTGTCGGGTATCTCCGGGCGGGCGTTTCAGTCACCTCTGTTCGGGTGCGCTCGCTTCCCTGGCGGTTCAGGCCGGCGTACTTTCCTCCGTCATGGCTGTTGCGGATATTATAGCCGGAGAGAGGGGTTTTGTCTATAAGTCTTGCTGGATGGCAGGCTAAACAGCTTTCCCCAACGTAAAGTAAAAGGTTGTTCCTTTGCCAATCTCAGATTCGGCCCAGATGCTGCCACCGTGCTTGTTGATGATGCGTTTGACCAACGCCAGGCCAACTCCAGTGCCTTCGTATTCCTGGGCGGAGTGCAGCCGCTGGAACATATTAAAGAGCTTGTCGTAATAATTCATGTTGAAACCAACGCCGTTGTCGCGGACGTAGAAGCACTGGCGTGGACGGGTCTCCTCACCGCAAGGGTATTCGGGCTTGGAGGTTGTGGTGCCGATCTCGATAACCGCATGTGGTACTTTGCGGGTAAATTTGACGGCATTGCCAATGAGGTTGGCAAAGATCTCTTTGGTTAGCACGGCATCGGCCTCAGTATCTGGCATGGGGTGGAGGATGAACTCGATGTCTCGGTTTTTAGTCTCCGGGGCAAGTTCTTCCAACACATTCTGAATAATAGAATCGAGTGAAATGGTTTGCAAGGTGAGCGCCCGCTGCCCCATACGCGAAAATCCAAGCAGGGCATTGATGAGTTCGCTCATGTTCGTGGCATTCTTTTTGATGGCGTCCATATAACGCAGGATATCTCCATCCACTTTGGACGCGAGTTCATTTGTGATGATCTCAGCATAACCGTTGATCGCCCGTAAGGGTGCACGCAAGTCGTGAGAAACTGAGTAGGAGAAAGCTTCAAGATCTTTGTTGCTGCGTTCCAGTTCAAGCGTGCGCTGCTTGATACGGTCTTCTAGCTCAAGGTTCAGCTGTTTGATCTTATTTTCAACTTGTTTTCGCTCAGAAATATTCACCAGTGAGACGATCACGCTGCTCATCTTTTTTTCGTGCCCAGGCATAATTGTCCAGCTTAGCTCAAGATACAACGTTTCCCCATCCAGGGTATTGTTGATGGTTTCGGTTGTGTAATTGGGTGTGGCAGATTGCACATTCAAAAGTTGGTCTTTGACGCTTCCCCAGGCTTCGTGGTTGATCAGCGGTGGAAGCGTGTTCATCAGCTCGGCTTTGCTTTTTGCACCAAAGAGTTCCAGCGAAACCCGGTTAACGTTTTTAATGCGTACTAGAGAAGCCAACTTAAATACCATATCAGGGTGTTCGGTCAGGTAGGTATCCAGGTCGGTCACCCCTTGGTTTTTCAGGGTGTCGATCTCTGTTTTTACAAGTGAGAAGTCTTGTTCCCAGATCGAAATGGGGGAGTTATCAAACAAGCTCCGGAAGCGAGCTTCGCTGGCCTGCAAGTCTCTAGTCTTGAAGTCCACGCGGGTTCGTAATGAATATGACCAGAGAGAGAGCAATAACAAGACGAGCAGACTGGCTCCCAGTGCAATTGCGCCAATGCGAATGTATTTGTCGTTTAGAGCATGGATGCCAAGCCACTTGTGGTCAATTGCCACGTATTCTGATTTTGTTATGGAATCAAAGCCGCGGTTGATGAGATCCAGAAGGTATTGGTGCCCTTTTAGCACTGCCCGGTGAAATTGCCCGCTGGCGATTGGCTCGGACTGATTAAATTCTCCCGTCAGGTCGTACAGGTTCATAAAATAACCAGCAGGAGGTTGGTCCATCACAAACAATACAATTTCTTTGTTTGCTGCTGCTTGAATGATCGCCTGGTAACTATCGAATTCGACCAAATTATCCACACCGTGATCGCGCAGGTTGGATATGACTGCATCACCGCTCTTTACGCCGACCGTAAAGCCACGCAGAGAATCTAGATCATGAAATCCAGAGATGTTCTGGTTAAAGTAAATGTTGGTATTGATCTCTGCATAAGGCTTTGAGTAATCAAATACTTGCGATCGTGCGGTGGTGTAAAAGAGGGTATCGATGACGTCGTACTGGCCATTTTGTGCCCCCTCAAGTGCTTTTGACCAGCTTGTGCCTGTGATGTTTACCTTGACGCCTGTCTTCGCTTCCCATAACTTCCACTCGTCAATTGAGATGCCCTGCAACACCCCATCGGCATCTCGGAATGAGTATGGTGGGTAGTTATCGTCGATAACAACCGATATCTCTTTAATTGTTGTATTAATGGGTGGGGTTGAGCGTTGGGTACAGGATGCTAAAACGAACATTACTCCCACGATGAGGGGGAGCAGGAAAATGTTTGGATGCAGTTCCCTGGATTTTGTTCTTTTTAGTATTTTCATAGTATTACATCGGTTTGTATGTAGTAACTAATAAAGTATAACAGGCAAGAATCGGCAAAGCAATAAAAAGATGAGTGATTTTACATCAATCACTCATCTTTTTTACGGATTTTTATCCCTATTCCTGATAAGTCCCCAGGCATTCAAAGATTCGGTCAATATCGGCTTCGGTAAAGCGCTCGTAGGCTTCTGAGGCGCCCAGGTTCTCATCCAATTGTTCGGGGCGGGTGGCGCCGGTGATGACGGTGCTCACTTCTTTGCGCCGTAAGATCCAGGCGATGGCAAGCTGAGACGGGGTGATGCCCAGATCATTGGCCACCGCGGTGAGCTTTTTGACGATGCTCACGCGCTCCGGCGTGATGCGGTCCCGAATCCAACCGTAGTCTTCCAGGCTGGCACGGCTGCCCTGAGGAATGCCCTCGT
>CAZWKK010000178.1:0-4606 GCA_964634855.1 uncultured Anaerolinea sp. | reverse complement strand
CGCGGGGCATACGCCACGGTTTGGATCCAAGATTTCAGCTCGCGGGTCCCGCCAGGGATCATTACAAAAGCGTCTTTTTGGATCACCGGGTCGGTGACATCCAGATGGTTGGAAGGCCAACTGATAATCGACGTTTCAGAGGCGTCGTACTTATCAGCGATCTTGGCCAGATCGTCGCCCTCTTTCCAGGTGTACAAAATGCCGTCGGTGGGCGGAATGGTCAGCACCGCGCCAATGGTCAGAGCTGTGGTTGGGTCATCATAAAAGTAATCGTAATTTGCCCACAGAATGGATTCTGGCTTCAGGTTGAACTCTTTAGCGATGCCAAAGATGGTATCGCCCTCTTGAATGGTGTATTTGATGATCGACTGTCTCACCCCTTCAGGGATGGTCGTATCAATATTGGCAGCCCGGTCGACATCAATGACATTTGCCGAACTGGTCGCCTGCAAGGTAGGCAAAGGCAAGGCCATGGCAGTCGGGTTTTCATCAACAGCGCTTGCGGCAGCATCACCCGGTAATTGCAGTTTATTGAACAAGACCAGTAAAAGCATTACCACTACTACTGCGGTTGCACCCCATGAAAGGATCTCCGGCCATTGGATCTTACTTTTTGCTTTTGATGGTTTTACCTCTTCGACCGGTTTTTCTGGAGTAGTTTTCTTTTGACTCACTAATCCTCCGTTAAGTTCTCCAGGAACTCTTGGTTGTTCTTGGTGCGGGCGATCTTCTGCAAAATAGCTTCAGTCGCAACCGAAGGATCCATGCCAGCGCCCTGCGGCGGGGTGGCAATCATTTGCAGATACATGCGGCGCATCAACCAAACACGTTGCAAGATATCCGGGCCAAGCAGGAGCTCTTCGCGTCGTGTTGAGGAACGTTCGATGTCGATGGCGGGGAAAATTCGGCGTTCCTGCAGGCGGCGGGAAAGGTGTAACTCCATGTTGCCCGTGCCTTTAAACTCCTCGTAAACAACGTCATCCAGGCGAGAACCAGTATCGACCAGGGCAGTGGCAATGATGGTGAGGCTGCCTCCCCCTTCGATATTACGCGCGGCGCCAAAGAATTTCTTGGGCGGATACAAAGCGGATGGATCCATACCACCTGAAAGCGTGCGCCCGGAAGGATTGACCACAAGGTTGTAGGCTCGGGCCAATCGTGTTAACGAGTCCATCAATATTACCACATCCCGTCCGATCTCAACCAGACGCTTGGCGCGCTCGAGGGTGATCTCAGCGGTGCGGACATGCGAGGTCACCGGTTCGTCAAATGTAGAAGCCACCACTTCTGCATCCACAGAACGATCCATATCCGTCACCTCTTCAGGGCGCTCACCAATGAGGCCGATGATGAGATGGACGTCGGGATTGTTGGCAGAAATGGAGTTGGCCAATTGTTTTAAGATGGTGGTTTTACCAGCTTTGGGGGGAGAAACGATCATACCACGTTGGCCGCGGCCAATGGGTGCGATCAGGTTGATCAAACGAGAAGATAAAATAGAGCGGTCGGTTTCCAGGTCAAAACGTTTTTCAGGAAAGATGGGAACCAGGTTCTCAAACACAGGGCGGTTGGCGATCTCTTCCGGCGTCATCATGTTGATGGTTTCCACTTTGAGCAGACCATAGTGTCGTTCTGCATCGCGTGGAGGGCGGACCACACCCATCACAAAATCGCCCATGCGCAGGTCAAAGCGGCGCAATTGCGCCTGTGATACATAAACATCGTCCTGCCCGATGCTGTAGTTGGTTCGTAAGAAGCCCACACCTTCTGGAGTGATCTCAAGAACTCCACCCCGAACCTCAATCCCTTCTGCTTCAGCTTCAGCCCGTCGAATGGCCAGGATGAGATTCTCTTTCTTGAGACGCTTTGCATTGGGAACATTCAACCCTTCTGCAATTTGGCGTAATTCAGCCAGGGTGGCAACTTCCATTTCAGAAATTTTCATTTATATACGATCCATGAGTATAGAATATGAGAGTGATTTTCCCTGGGTGTCCAGGGGTCATATATGAGTTCAATTGTTGTTTTTAGGGAAAGTTTTTACTGCCAGATCAACGAAAACCCGGCTACATCGAATGCTCAATTATTAAAAGGTTCCAATCTGCAAAATCAGTATATCATGGAAAATTAATCCATGCAAGAAAGTTTGTTCGTGCTTGTAACCAGCAAAGAATTGCTCACCACATAGAGAAATCACTCATTTAAGGTCCGCCGTCCCGGTTGAACCTTCTCTTGAAATAGCGGCGGGATGAAGGCGATCAACCCCCACACAGCTTTGGCTACATCCTCATTTAAGAAAGAGACGCCAATGGAAAGCAAAAATATTGTCGACATCAATAGAGGCGTCCAGAGTTCTTTCTTCCGTTGCAAAGCCGTGGTGGATGGTTCGATGAGGCGGTTGTGCTTTTGTGCATAGATCCACAACATGGCTGAAAGCAAACCGGCAAATACCATTACGCCAGCATAGAAAATGGTGGCCGTTCGATTTCCATACTCGCTCAGCACCGAGGTTGGAAATGGGATGAAGGCAATGGTCAATAAAAGGAACAGGTTCAGGTAGATCAAATTGCTATCCACCCGAACAATGTATTGGAACTTTCTGTGGTGGCTGATCCAGAATGACCCGATGACCAAAAAGCTGACCGCATATGCCAGGTACTTTTGCCAGAGACCAGTAAGCGTTTTGAGGAGTGATTCATTGCTGACCAACCCCTGCAGATCTGGAAGGCGGATCTCCAACACCAGTAAGGTGATCGCAATTGCAAAGACCGCATCTGTAAAGAAAACCACCCGCTCTAAAGCCAGGTTCTCTTTCTCGTTGCTTGTCTTCAGTTCTTTATTGGCCATTGCCTTTCCCTTTGTCAATCTTAATTTGATTGTGGAAAAACGGTTTCTTCTAGATCAGTCTTATGGCTGAGATGCTCATGCCCTTGTGTCAAAATCAGAACGAGAGCAGCAATCCATTGCACCGCCACAAATACCCAGAACAAGAACCGATCACCACTCATGACGTTGGTGAAAGCGATGGTCACATCCGTGGAGGCATGGAAGATGGCTGCCAGCAACACACTCCCACGTGAGTTATTGAACACCCAGGTTATCAGGATCGATGTTGCCACCGCCGATAAAATGAAGCCAACAAATGGCAGGGTAGATTGAAAAGAGCCGACAATGAAGAACAGAGGAAGATGCCAGAATCCCCAAAATAGACCCAAGATCAAGCTGGAGTTCAAGGCGGAAAATTTCTTCTGCAATCGAGGGAGTGCAAAACCACGCCAGGCGGTTTCTTCTGTGATCAGGAAGAAGAAAATTTGGAAAGCCAGCGTGGGCAACAGTTTGTTCGCCGGGATGAGTGTCCCTATCGCGATGGTTCCCCCCAGCAGTTTGTAAATGCCAATGGCAACAGCTGCCAATACCCCGGTAAACAAGAGTGCTACCAGATACCAGAGCGCATTGACCCTTACGCGGATCAAACGGAATAACAGATCCTTAATGGCAGGTAAGCCGCCACTGACCCAGGCGCCCAGGTAAGCTGCAACCGTTAGTCCTACCCAAAAAGCCAGCGACTGTGGAACATGAAAGGCTAACAGCCCTTTCTGTTCAGCGATAGTAGTTCCCCAAATAAGCCAGGGGAGCAGAATGGACAAAGAATAGAACAAGATCAAAGAAGTACGCGAATTGTTTTTCATAAGTATGCCTCATTTCCCAACTTTCCTTGCAGCACAACAATGTCAAAAGAATTTTTATAGCGTCAGTCAATAATTCGGATATATTTTATCTCTTTTACAATATAATTTCAAATTGCTGGAAATAAAAAAGAGTGCCTCTGAAGAAGCACCCTCATATCCATTAACTTTTGAACCTTTACAGGCTTAGCCCAAATACTCGCGCAGATGACGGCTGCGGGTGGGATGGCGCAATTTCCGCAAGGCTTTAGCCTCGATCTGGCGGATACGCTCTCGGGTGACATTGAAATAGCGGCTCACTTCTTCCAGGGTATGGTCTTTGCCGTCGATCAGACCAAAACGCAGTTCCAGAACCTGACGTTCACGCTCAGAAAGGGCTGCCAGGGCGTTCTGTACCTGCTCGCGCAACATTTCACGGGCGGCGGCATCCATCGGTTCGAGTGCATCATCGTCTTCAATGAAGTCGCCCAACTGACTGCTTTCTTCGTCGCCAACCGGCCGCTCCAATGAGATGGGTTCTTCAGCCGACTGCAAAATTCGCTGTACCTTCATGGTTGCCCAGGTCCAACGGCGCTGCAATTCAGGGTCCAGCGGCTGATTGGTCTCGCGTGCGCTGCGGATGGCTTTTACATCTTCAGCAGATAACATCTCAGTTTCAAGTGCCAACTCTTCCAGGGTCGGTTCACGCCCCAGAGTTTGCACCAGGTTGCGCTGCACACGTAAGATGCGTGTAATGGCTTCAAATAAATGCACCGGAATACGGATGGTACGGGCGTGCTCCGCAATATAGCGGCTGATCGATTGTCGGATCCACCAGGTGGCATAGGTAGAGAACTTGAAGCCACGGGTGGAATCAAATTTGGATACAGCACGCAACAAGCCCAAGTTACCCTCCTGGATCAGATCCAGGAATGAGATAC
>CAZWKK010000177.1:3033-4615 GCA_964634855.1 uncultured Anaerolinea sp. | reverse complement strand
AAAAAAGATCCCCCCTCCAGAACTCGTTTGGAGGGGGGATTTATTGTAGAAAACATGATCTACAACCATTCACAACGAGGGTTGAACCAAGGAGCAGGGAAGGGGTGATAAAAACTCCCCTGAGGGATTTCCTTCAGGGGAGTTCATTATTCTTGACTATTCGGGTTTGGCAGCATTCGCCTGTTCGGCGCGGGCTTCCAATTGCTTGTGCAGGCTTTCAATGTCTTTGGGGATGAAGAAGATGGCGAAGATCATGAAGACCACGCACAACGCCCAGGCCACGGTACAGATCAGCTTGATGGAGAAACCCACCGTGAAAGCATCTGCGATGAGACCAGCAATGATGGGAGCGGTCCAGGCGCCAGCGGTTTCGATGAGGCTTTCCACGGATTGGGCGGAGGACCGCACTTCTGGCAAGGTCACATCATACATGGTGGAGATGATGTTGGGGGAGGCAAAAGGCATGAAGAAGGCAGTGACTGCCATGAGAATGCCAAAGAGCAGAACCTGGCTGTTGGGGGTACTGAGGGCGGCGAACAAGCCAACCATGCCCAGAATGATGCCGATCTCGCTGGCAATGAGACGTCCGCGCTTGGTCTTTTTGAACAGTTTATCGCCCAACCAGCCACCAGCCGGATAACCAGCAGCCATGAGCAAAATGGCCGGAGCCATAATGAGCAGGGTGGTGGTGGAATCGTAGCCGCGTTCACTTTCCAGGTAGCCAAAGATGTAATAAGTGATCACATTCCAGGGGAAGACGCCGGTAAAGCCTTGCAGGTAGACCATCCACAGGCTTTTCTTCTTGAAGATCTCGCTGAGGGCTTTCCAGTTGAATTTGTAGCTCACGCCTTCCACGTTTTGCAGTTCTTCTTCGCTGGTGCCGCGGGGAACATCTTTGACAAAGAAGAAGATGACAAAGGCCAGGATGATGCCCAGTGAGCCGGTGATGATGAAGACGTTCTCCCAGCCACCCAGGGCAGCAGTGAACATAAGGGCAACCACCATACCGATGAGGTAACCGATCGGTTGGGTGAGCTGCAAAATGCCGTACACTTTACCGCGCACTTTGGGGGAATACAGGTCTGAGACCAGGCTGTACATGCCGGGGTAGCTTGAATCATCAATACCGGTAGAGGAACGCGTGATCATAAAATCAGAGAAGCGGGCCGGGCTATGAAAGCGCGGAGCAAACGCGCTGAGCCAGGTGGTGGAGCCCCAGATGAAAGAGGCAGCCGCCAACAGCTTGGCCCGGTTATATTTATCGCTCAGCCAACCCCAGAGCGGATAGAAAAGGGTGCCAACCACCAACGCCCCGGAGTTAATGAAACCCCATTGCGTATAGCTCATATTGAAGGTTTTCATGATGTCGGTCTGCAGCGGGCCAATGAGCAATTTATCGGTCTGATGCAAGAGCATGAAGATGAAGAAAATGATGACCGTCGTCTTGGCAGTGCGGTTCATTGCAGGGCGAGCAGGTGCTTTAGCATCTTGCGCTTTTTCAGCTTCCATAAAAACGCTCCATTAAATTGGGGATTTTTGCAGATGCTCCATTTTAGCCCCACAGGGTAAAAGATGTCAAACC
>CAZWKK010000177.1:0-2933 GCA_964634855.1 uncultured Anaerolinea sp. | reverse complement strand
CTTCCGATTATTTAAAGAAATCAGAAGGTATAAATAAAAATCAACTATCCTTTGTTCCTTCATTGTGGCTACAAATACACATGTAATCAAACAAAAAATGAGAGGAAATGGCTTCCTCTCATATCTCCACGATCCTGGAACGGTTACATTTCTTTCAGATACTTGTTGAGGTAAACAAAGTAAAAAACATATACCAGAACGTAGGCCCCCACCAGCAACAAGATCGGCAGCAGATCCACGTTGATCAAGACAAACACCAGCATCAGGATGCCCATGATGAGTGTGAACGCCTGAAAGGCTTTGGCTCGTGCTGCGTTGTTGATGAGCTGATTGCGCTCATCTTTTTGCTCAATGGCTACTTTACGCGAATAAGCCGGGTTGCTTGCCTCCACCCAGGCTGTGACCAGGTTGGCCAGGCTCATGCCCGCCAGCCCCGCTCCCACCCCGATGAGCACGCCAGACCATTGCTTCAGCGTCTCTTCTCTTAACAGGCCGCCGCCCGCCATGAACAAAATGCCCAGTAGGATCAAAACTGTGTAAAGAACCTTCTTATTCCTCATTGTTCACTTCCTCTTCATATATAAATACATCTTCTACTTTCACGCCAAATAACCTGGCAATGCGAAAAGCCAGCAAGATGGAGGGATTGTAGCGACCGCCTTCCAACGAAATGATCGTCTGGCGAGAGACCTCCAACCGGTCAGCCAGTTCCTCTTGAGTGAGATCCAATTGTTTGCGAAACTGCTCCAAGCGATTTTTCATTTTTTGCTTTCATTTTTCAATTGTAAAGTTCACTTTACATTAGTATAGATCAATCCTAATAAAATGTCAAGTATCCTTTACAATTTCTCAAAATAGATTTTAAAAAATCGGCGCAATCTGCAAAATAAAATACAATTAGTTTATCTATCAGGAGGTTCTTATGGCAAAACAAGATCCCATCATTGCAGCATATTTGGACGAAAAAGCCAGCACGTATCTATATCAGACCCTGGCCGAAGTAGAAAAAGACCCACATCTGTCTGAGGTTTACAGGCGGTTGGCTAAAACAGAGACCTCTCATGCCGATACATGGGAAAAGAAGGCCAAAGAAACTGGCATCACCCTGCCTGAGTTCAAGCTCGATTGGCGCACGCGTTCACTGGCCTGGCTGGCCAGAAAATTTGGCCCGGCCATGGTGTTGCCCTCCATGCAATCCAGAGAAAAATCGGGCATCGCAGATTACTCCAAGATGGAAGGCGCTGCCACGATGCAGAGCGAAGAGCAATCTCACTCGCGCCTCATTGATCAGATCCTGAACACCAAGCAAGGGGGTCTGTCTGGTGCATCCATCGCTCAATTGGAAGGACGCCACCGCTCCTCTGGTGGAAACTCCCTGCGCGCCGCTGTATTGGGCGCGAATGACGGCATGGTCTCCAACCTCAGTTTGGTTATGGGTGTTGCTGGCGCCACCCTGGGCGGCAAAGAAGTGCTGATCGCGGGTATTGCCGGCTTGTTGGCCGGAGCGATCTCCATGGCGCTTGGCGAGTGGCTCTCAGTACAATCTTCTCGTGAACTGTATGATTACCAGATCGCCACCGAAAAAGAGGAGATCGAACAGAATCCCGAGGAGGAAATTGCCGAGTTGGCGCTTATTTATCAGACCCGCGGCATCTCTGAAGAAGCTGCCAAGAACCTGGCCAACCAATTATTGCAGAACAAAGACTCCGCCCTGGATACACTAGCCCGCGAAGAATTGGGCGTGGATCCGGATGAGCTGGGTGGCTCCGCCTGGGAAGCTGCCATCACATCCTTTTTGCTCTTTACCATTGGCGCCATTATCCCGCTCTTCCCGTTCTTCTTCCTCACCGGCATGACCGCGGTCTTTGTCAGTATTGCGGTTTCGGCGGTAGGCTTGTTCGTTTTGGGGGCTGTCATCACACTGTTTACCGGGAAATCAGTTCTGTTTTCCGGCTTCCGCATGGTGATCTTTGGTCTGCTGGCCGCGGCCGTCACCTTCGGCATTGGCCGCCTCATCGGTGTGAATATTGGGGGGTAATGCCCTGACATACCATTAACACAACAGCCTGAGTACAACAAAAAGAGATGATGGAATTCCATCATCTCTTTTTTTCACTGGGGGAACTTCCCCCTTGAGTCACCGGTTCTCCCCACAACCGGTGACTCAAGTGTCTATTTTCTATAAGGTATATTCCCCATATTCGAGAAATCTTTCAAAACAAATTTCAATTTGCCCGATCGCGCAAATCATTGCAATTGTCGTATAATCGGATATTAGAATGCTTAGAATAGGCGTCTTTGACTGAATGGATAGCCGGGGGCGCACTCTTTATTGCTTAGAACGCCATGAACACAGAAGATTTTCAAGCCATCCCCACTGAAGAAATAACCACCACCCTCACCAGCGTCACCGCCCGCTATGGAGAGGATGTGGCCGCACGCATCCAGCCAGTGTTGATGGCAAATATCAAAAATGGCCGTTTTGCCACCTTTGCTGCTGACCAAAAACAACCTCTCAACCGTTACGTGGAACGGTTGATCGAAGGTTTCAGACAATATCACCATTACATCAACAAATTGCAGATCGAAAAGGATGACCTGGTCTGGATGCCCCTTTATGCCAGGATCAACAAATGGGTCTACAACATTTTCCTTCATAGAGGCTTTGATCCTGAATACGTAAAAACTGAGATCGTGCCTGAACTGGCACAGGAAGCCTCCATTCAGATCATGAAAGCCAGCTTCACCTATGATACTGATTTTGATCCCTGGGCCTACCAGATCGTTCGCTCCACCTGCTATAAATACATGCGCTCTGCCATGAAGAAATCGGCCATTCCCGCCGACCTATTGACGGAATTGGACGAGGTGATCGAGAACAGCCTGCCCGATAACAAACAACGCCCCGATGACCCTGCCCTTGAGAACCGCAC
>CAZWKK010000176.1:2705-4619 GCA_964634855.1 uncultured Anaerolinea sp. | reverse complement strand
CCAGAGCTTTAAATGCTTCAGTTAATGACAATAATGGTTTTGGGGTCGATTGCCGCGTCCAGGAAAATGGTGATGGCTACAGCTTCCAGATCTCTTCGGACGGGTATTACGCGATTGTTAAGTTCGCCGATACCGATGGGTCTGAGCTGGTGGAATGGACTCAGAGCGATGCCATCAATCAGGGCGAGTTTACCAATCACATCACAGCCATCTGCCAGGGCAACAATCTGGAGCTTTGGGTGAACAATGTTTTCCTCACCAGCGTAACGGATGATACTTTTACCTCAGGCAATATATCGCTCTCTGCTACAACTTTCAATTCCACTGAATCCGAAGTGTCTTTTGACAACTTAGAAGTATCAAACGCTGAATAAGCACAAGCGATCAAAAAACAGAGCCTCTTATACTCAAGAGGCTCTGTTTTGCTTAATCGATCTGGAAGGGAATTTCTGTGATCACCACGTTATTCTTATGCAACAAGGCTTTGCGCAGGGTTTCTGCGGTACGGGTATGCAAGAAGTTCGTCCACCAATGCTTGGGGATGAATTGTGGCACAACAATGGTGATCAACTCATTCGGACCGGCAATAGCAGAGAGTTTTTCCACATAATCCAGGAATGGTTCCAGGAATAAGCGGTAAGGTGAATTCAAAACCACCAGGCGGTTTCCTTCACCCCAGTGTTTCCATTTGTTTTCGATCTTCTCAGTCTCTTTGGGGTCAATTGAGATATGCACCACGGTCACATCGTCAGAAAGCGTATTGGCGTAATCCAGAGCTTCTAAAGTGCCCAGGTGTACCCCGCCGATCGGCATGATGACGCGATTACGGGTAATACGTCCGCGGCGCGGATTATTTTCCAGAGAGAGTTGACTGGCCAGATGTTTGTAATGATGATGGATGGAGAAGAAGATCGCCACCAGGATGGGGGTCAAGACAATTACCACCCAGGCACCATCTTTAAATTTGGTCACTGCAAAAATGATCATAACCACACAGGTACTGATCGCGCCCAGACCATTGATGATCATCTTGTGCAACCAACCATCATCATGGACAACTGTAGATCCCGGTTCAACGATCTCTTCGCCCGGTTTAAGGTGACCTGATTTCCACCAGCGTCTGGCCATACCAGTCTGCGACAGGGTAAAGGAGAGAAATACACCAATGGCATAAAGCGGGATCAATTTTGTCACACTGGCCTGGAAAGCGATCACCAGTAAAGAGGCGATGGTTGCCAGGGCCACAATACCGCTGGAAAAAACCAAACGGCTGCCCCGATAAGTGAGTTGACGGGGCAAGAAACCATCCCCTGCGTGTAAAGCGCCCAAACGAGGAAAATCGGCAAACGCCGTATTGGCTGCCATGATCAGGATGACCGTTGTCGCTGATATGGTGATCAAATACAACAGGCCACGACTACCATAAATGGTGCGAGCCAATTGAGAGATGATAGTTTCACTCTCCACTGGGATACCATTCACTTTGACACTCAAAAATGTAATTCCAAGTAGCAAGGTTCCCAGGATGCCAGACATCCACAGCAACGTTTTACCAGCATTGGAGCTACGCGGCTCTCTAAAGGCGGTGATACCGTTTGAGATTGCCTCAACACCCGTTAATGAGGTGGTTCCATTGGCAAAGGCACGTAAGAGCAAAAACGCCGTCAGAGGTTGGACAAGTTCATTAGTAACTGCAGGCGGATCGACCACAGTTCCAAGGGTACCGCCAAAAAAGCGTATAAAACCGATGATAACCATCAAGAAGGTGAAAAAGAGGAAAAAGTAGGTGGGAATTGCAAAGGCAAACCCTGATTCCTTCACACCTCGCAAATTGATGAGCATGATCAGCATAATGGCGGAAACAGCAATGATCACGCGGTGCGGGTAAAGGACTGGATATGCTGAAACAATTTG
>CAZWKK010000176.1:0-2605 GCA_964634855.1 uncultured Anaerolinea sp. | reverse complement strand
GATGACATGGCATCTGATGAAAATACAGCCAAACCAATGGCCTTGCCAATGGTCTGATGCGGTGCATCTGCAGTTGCCAACGGCCGCCCGATCAATAACGTTTGGATCGAATTCTTGGGGTAATGTCCAGTGTTCTCTTCGAAAATGTTAAAACTCTGTGCCTTTGTTCTCACGCTTGCTTCCTTTACATCCATCCGGGTGATGTCTTTATCTGTTGGGAAGAGCAGCCAACAGCTACCTATCAAATAGCTTTATTAAAAAGCGAACACTCTCCAAGTTAACAGGAAGAGTGTATCTTTTAAAAATAAAACGGTAATAAGGATTTAGAGAAAAATATAAAGAAAAAATAAAGGTCAATCAGGTAATTTAAATCGATACCCCACACCAGAATCTGTGACGAGGATCTGGGGATTCTCAGGGTTGGTCTCGATCTTTTTGCGCAATTGTCCGATATAGACCCGCAAATATTCCAAATGGTCCGTCTCCACCTCCCCCCATACGTGGTTCAAAATGGCCTGATGTGTCAGCACCCGGTCTGGGTGAGCGGCCAGGTAAGCAAGCAGCTTGAACTCTGTGGCGGTTAACTTCATCTCTTCGCCATCGCGCAGGACAATATGCCGAGCCAGATCAATCGTGAGCATACCGGCCTTAATGACTGTTTCTTTATTGCCAGCCAGCTTCTGGGCATGACGCAGAGCCACCCGAATCCTGGCCATTAATTCTTCAATCCCAAATGGTTTGGTCAGATAATCATCCGCGCCTTTGTCCAATGCCGATACTTTGTCTTTTTCGCTATCACGCACAGAGAGCACAATGATCGGAACTGCCGACCATTCCCGGATCTGTTCACACACCTGGGTGCCATCCATATCTGGCAGCGTTAAGTCCAAAATGATGATGTCCGGTTCCTGGGCAGCTGCCAGGACCAGCGCCTGTTCACCCGTTGCAGCCGCCTGCACTCTAAAGTGATTGGCCGCTAGAATGGTCTTTAAGGCTCGCAAGATCTGCGGCTCATCATCTACGATCAGGATCAAAGGGTCAGTTTCACTCATTCTTTTTCATCCCTGGGAATCATCGGTAGAGAACCATCCAAAGTCAAAGGCAAAGTGAAGACAAAGCGGAACCCCTGCGGCATGTTCTCAGCCCAAATCTTACCACCATGTGCCTCAATGATCCCCTTACAGATCGAAAGTCCCAAGCCTGTACCAATAACCCTGTCAGCATTGGTGACCCGATGGAATTTTTCAAAAATGTGTTCCAGGTCTTCCTCTCCCACGTGGGTACTCTCGTTCTCAACCTCTACCCGCATAGTCTCAAGCTCTTTCCTGGCACTGATCTTTACCTGCGTTCCCACGGGGGCATATTTCACACTATTGCTGATGAGGTTGGCAAAAACCTGTTCCATCATCACATAATCACTGGGCACCAATGGCAAGTCAGAGGGAAACTCGAACTGGATCTTATGATCCTGTACCTGATTGTGCATTTTTGAAACGACCCCAGTAGCGATCTCAGCAATAGAGTTCCACTTTTCCAGCGGTTTCAACGCGCCTGATTCAATGCGAGACATATCCAATAAATTACCGACCAGTTGGTTCAATTTATCGGTCTCCTCTTCAATGGTGGCCAGCAGATCACCCCTGGCGTCATTGTCCCATTCCACTGCACCGCTACGTAGGCTGGACACAGAAGCTTTGATCGCCGCCAGCGGCGAGCGTAATTCATGTGAAACAGAATTAAGCAAAGAGGTTTTGATGCGGTCACTTTCTTCCAGTACCCGCACTTTGTTCTCCCCCTCGCTCAAATGAACACGCTCAATGGCCAGCGCTCCTTGATTGCAAAAGGTTTCCAGAAGGCGATTTTCCTGCTCGCTCAATGACCGGTTCTCGTTCCAAATACGGATCTCACCTTCCAAATTGCGGTGGGTCATGAGTGCTAAACTGATATTCGCCGGTTGCGGCTCCACAGTTCCCTGCGGTAGATCGTAAAAGATCGGCTGTTCTCCTGGCTTGCCCTTAATTACTACACGCACCCGATCAAATGAAAACGTGGTCATCAATTGTTCGGCCAGAGTTCTGGCAATCGCATCCACTTCAGTCAACCCAGCCAGATCAGCGATCAGTTCATACATGCGGGTGGCTTCCCATTGCCGCGTGCGGGCCAGATCCAGGCTGCGTTTGGTTTGCCCGAACAATTGTGAGATCACCGCTGCAACGATCAAGAAGATCGTCAGGGTGATGAGGTCCTGAGATTGATGCACCAGCAATGTGTTGTAGGGCTGGATAAAGTAGTAGTTGAAGAGTAAGAAGGAGGTAATGCTGGCCAGGATACCAGGCGTCAACCCCCACAGGGCAGCGCTGACCATGACTGGCAACAGATAGAGCAAGGCCACATATTGAACGTCCAGCACAGGTTCAAAGAAGCGCAATACCAGCGTAACCAGGGCGGTCAGCGCCAGGGTGCCCACCAGACGAACGATGAAGATCAAAACTGAATTCTTGGCGATTAGTTTGCTCAATGTAATTCCTTCACTAAATCAACTATCCCTTTAAATATATCACCCCCGGCCAAAAATCTGACACGGGGGTGAGGTTGACTTAGCTCA
>CAZWKK010000175.1:3294-4626 GCA_964634855.1 uncultured Anaerolinea sp. | reverse complement strand
CGTTCAATGGGGCGGCCCAGGGCACGGCACCAGACGGCGTGGGTGGTCAGACCCAAGCTGCGGCTGACGCCAAAGAGCACGGTATAGAAATCAAATTGGGTGATGCCGTAATGATATTGCAACGCGCCGGTGATGGCATCCACGTTGGGCCACGGGCTCTTGACCTTGTTGGTCTTGGCCAGCACGTCCGGCACGGTTTGAAAGACCAAATTGGCTAGACGGTAGATCTCATCCTCAGGCATATAGCGCGCGCCGAACTTGTTCTGGGCGGTGAAACGTGGGTCGGTGACGCGCAGCACGGCGTGGCCGTAGCCGGGAATAACCTTGCCGTTGGCAAGCCACTCTTCAGCGTATTGGGTCACTTGTTCGGCAGTGGGGAACTCAGAAAAGCTCTTACGCATGTTCAGTAGCCAACGCAGGCAGTCCTCGTTGGCCAGCCCATGTAGCGGTCCAGCCAACCCGTCCATGCCCGCCGAGACGGCGTAATAAACATCAGAGAGTGCTGAAGCGACAATGTAGGATGTATGTGCGCTCACGTTGCCGCCTTCGTGGTCAGCGTGCAAAAAGAAGAATAGCCGGCATTGTTCCTGATATTCCAGATCATCGCCTTTGCCGATCATATAGGCAAAATTGGCCGCCCAATCCAGATCAGGATTGAGGGGAATATTCTCGCCATTGCGATATTTGAGGTTATAAATATAAGCGGCCAGACTGGGTAATTTGGCGGTGAGGTTCAAGCTGTCTTCCAGGTAAGCATCCCAGTACTCCGCCTTTTTCATGCCATCAATGTAGCGAGGGGTGAATACCGACTCGTTGTGCATGGCCAGGATGGCGAGTGAAAACATGGTCATGGGATGGGTGGTGGCAGGCAGATTCTTGAGCAGATCAAAGACATAGCTGGGGATCTCGGCGCGCTTTTTCCACTCGGATTCCACTTCCAGAGCTTCTTCTTCAGAGGGGAATTCATCCGTCAGGAGCAGATAGTACAGGCCGCCGATGAGGGGGTAATCGGAATTCTTGGCTTTGGGCAGCAAATTGAGCAATTCTGAAATGTTGTAGCCGCGCAAACGGATGCCCGTCTGTGGGTCGACATAAGAGATGTCGCTTACCTGAATTGGCACATTGCGGATGCCACCATAGAGCTGTTCTACAGTAACATCTGCGATCACCTTGGAGCCGTAATCTTTGATCAGTTTGCTGATGCGTTTGTGCCAGCCAGGGATCTTTTCTTCGATACTTTTCTTGATGATCAATTCATTCTTCGTTGACTTGCTCATTGCCGACCGCCTTTCAAAACCAAAACATCTGCGCCAGGCGCAGTTAACCATGCAA
>CAZWKK010000175.1:1472-3194 GCA_964634855.1 uncultured Anaerolinea sp. | reverse complement strand
TCGTCGTTGAGCGCCTCAATATCCACTATGGTAGATTCAGTGATGGCCTGTGGGGGAGTGGATTTGAGGATCTCCAGTCGTTTCTCGTTGGAGACAAATGCCAGAAAAACCTTGCCGGCAGAACCGGCGTAGAGGGGGACGCGTCTGCCCAACCGGGCGATGATACGCACGTTTTGTGGGCTTTCCAATCGCTCCACGCACACGCGTTCCGCCCCTTCCAAAACATACAGGCTGATGGTCTCGCGGGTGATGCGGTGTAGCTCTTGAATGAAGGGCAGGGCAGCGTTGCGCACATCCAGGCTGGCCGAATAAACGCCTGACCAGGCTAACACCTTCCCACCCAGCGAATAGCACTGGTTGGATGGGTTTTGCTGCAAAACGTGCAGCTCCTTCATTGCCTGCAAGATACGGCCGGTGGTGCTGCTGGAATAACCGATCTTGCGTGCGATCTCACGCACACCCAGCTCGGGGCGGTCGTAAGAAAAGCAGTCGAGGATCTCGACCATTCTTTGCAGGGTTTTGGGTTTGTCGTTTTCTATGCTCATTTTTTTGTCTCATTATATGGGACGCCGTCCCATAATTTGCCCATTATATACCGTATTTTCTTGTCAAGTCAAGCAAAATGGGAATAAATCAGAGGATTGGTGCAAAATAGTCTCCTTGACAAAGATTAAGTAGCTGAATTATACCTTTGTCTCAATATACAGGACAGTGTCCCAAAAAATTGTGATAAAATCTGGTTATTGACATTGATCTTGCAGAGGTTTTTATGGCCGACCCGACGAAAAACAAAATACTTATGGAAAACGGCAAGCTGCTGGTGCCGGACGTCCCGATCATTCCCTTCATTGAAGGCGATGGCTCCGGCCCTGATATCTGGCAGGCCGCCAGACGGGTGATCGATGCGGCTGTGGCGTGTGCTTATCAGAATTCCAGGACGATTGCCTGGCAGGAAGTCTATGCCGGAGAAAAAGCCCAAAAACTGTTCAATAATACTCTGCCCGCTGAGACGTTGGCTGCTTTCAAAGAATATCGCGTGGGCATCAAGGGCCCCCTTACCACCCCGGTGGGTGAAGGCGCCCGCTCGCTGAACGTGGCCTTGCGACAGGAACTGGATCTGTATGTCTGCCTGCGTCCGGTTCGCTGGTTGAAGGGCACGCCCTCCCCGGTGCGTCAGCCGGAGCTGGTGGATATGGTGGTCTTCCGTGAAAACACTGAGGATCTCTACGCAGGCATTGAGTTTGCTTCTGGCACGCTGGAAAATGCTCAATTTTTAGCGTTGCTGCAGGAACAGTTTCCACAAGAATTCAATCGTATTCGCTTCCCGGCAAGCTCTGGGATTGGCATCAAGCCCATTTCCAAAGAGGGATCCACCCGCCTGGTGCGTGCCGCCATCGATTACGCCCTCCTTAACAAGCGCAAGAGCGTCACGCTGGTGCATAAGGGCAACATTATGAAGTACACCGAAGGCGCTTTCCGCAAATGGGGCTATGAACTGGCACAAACCGAATATGCCGAACGCACCTACACCTCCTTGCAATTTGAAGCGAGCAAAAAAGCCAGCGGGGCGGAGGCAGCCAACGCAGAAAAGGAAGCAGCTCTGAAAGCCGGCAAACTGTGGGTCAAAGACATTATCGCTGATGCAGCCTTTGAGACGGCGCTGACCCGTCCCACCGATCTGGATGTGCTGGCCACGCCCAACCTGAATGGCGATTATCTCTC
>CAZWKK010000175.1:0-1372 GCA_964634855.1 uncultured Anaerolinea sp. | reverse complement strand
CTCAAGACCTCTGAGTTTGGCGATGCGCTTATTAAGAACCTTTGAGAGTTGAGAATCGGAAGAGCAGAGAGTAGAGAATCGAGAATGGAGAGTCGTAAGTGCATACCGCATCGACCCCGATTGGTGTAAATGGAATTTTGACAACAAAATGACGCAGACAAGAGTAAATCCCACCTCGACCGTCATTGCGAGCCCTCCTAGAGGGCGAAGCAATCTCCTCTGAGGCGAACTAAAAGGAAATTTGTCTTGTACAATGGTTTGCAAAAGTTAATTCTTTTTCCATAACAGGTAATATAAAGAACGAAATAGAAATTATTTTGGTGCAATTCGTGATAAGGTTCTAGCTTCGATAAACTTATACAACTGCTTGGGAAGAATAAGGATTATCAAAATTATCGTTTGGCGTCGTGGGAGATTGCTTCGTCGGTCTTCGACCTCCTCGCAATGACCGTACACGGCCAAATCGCTTTCCGGATCTTGTCATTAGTGTAATTCGTGCAATTCGTGGATAAGATTTTGACCTTGCTAACCCCAAACAGCCTTCGCTTCGTAACAATGGGCTTTAAAAAATGAACTTTGAATAATTAAAAATTTGTGTAATTAGTGGATAAGAACTTTTTTGAGGTAAACATGAACAACGATCCCTTCCAAACCCGCAAAACATTCCAGACCTCTGGCAAGGAAATGCTGCTCTACTCGCTGCCGGCTTTTGGAAAAAACTCTGATATTGACCTTTCCCGGCTGCCATTTTCCATTCGCGTTTTACTGGAAAACCAACTGCGTAAATTTGACGGCAAGAACGTCACCCGCGAGGATGTACTGGCCGTGGCCAACTGGCGTCCCACCGATCCTGACCGCGCGGCGGTTCCCTTTTACCCCGGCCGCGTGGTGATGCAAGATTTCACCGGTGTACCTGTTATTGTGGACCTGGCGGCCATGCGCTCTGCCGTGGCCAAACTGGGCGGCGACCCCAGCCGCATCAACCCCGTCATCCCGGTGGATCTGGTCATTGATCACTCCCTGCAGGTGGATGCTGCTGGCCTGCCAGATGCCATGCGCCGCAATATGGAACGCGAGTATGAGCGTAACCGCGAGCGCTACGAGTTTTTGCGTTGGGGCCAGCAGGCATTTGAAAACCTGCGCATCGTGCCGCCATCTTCAGGCATCATCCATCAGGTCAATCTGGAATATTTGGCCGGCGTAGTACTGACCAGTTCTGAGCAACACCAGAGAGTGGCCTACCCCGATTCGTTGGTGGGGTCTGATTCCCACACCACCATGATCAACGGGCTGGGCGTGCTCGGATGGGGCGTGGGTGGCATCGAAGCCACCGCCGCCATGTTGGGACAACCGCTGGATCTGGTACTGCCCG
>CAZWKK010000174.1:1443-4641 GCA_964634855.1 uncultured Anaerolinea sp. | reverse complement strand
CGAGATCACCGAGAATATTGGCGTGTATATGCGGGTCTCGCTATTGCTGGGAGTGATGCTGGCTTTCCCCATGATCATTTACCAGTTGCTGCTCTTCATTCTGCCCGGGTTGAATATCCGTGAGAAGCGATCAGTGCTGATGGCTATTCCGTTTGCCACCCTTTTTTTTGTAGGAGGTGTGGCTTTTGCATACTTCGTCATGCTTCCGGCGGCCCTGCCGTTCCTCATCAACTTTTTGGGTGTGACCACCAATCCGCGTCTTTCCAGTTATATCAGCTTCATTACCGATCTGTTGTTCTGGATCGGAGTGGTCTTTGAATTGCCATTGTTGGTGTATGTGATCGCTCGCTTTGGCTTGTTGACTCCCAAAAGTATGCTGAAATACTGGCGACAGGCTATTGTCATCATCGCTATTCTGGCAGCCGTCATCACGCCCACGGTTGACCCCGTGAACATGAGCTTAATGATGATCCCGTTGGTAGGACTGTATTTTATCTCGGTGTTGTTTGCCTGGTTTGCCAATCGCAGCCGTAACCGGCAAGATGCCGACTCCGTTTAGAGCCGCGCCCTTTTCTGTTCTTTATAGAGAATACGCCGCAAGATGGCAATAGAGGTGGCATAGGTTGAATCCATGCCCTCATAACTAAGCGCGCCTGCACCCAAATTCTTGCCTTTGCTCATGGGGGTATCTGAGGCGTAATGCAAAATGCCAATATCGAACGGCACCCCGTATAAATTGACAATTTCATTCACCGGATGACGGGTTGGACGATACATCTCGTAGATCGCTGAGAGGTATGGCCCGGCTTCCATTTCAATATCCGTGTAGCCATCTCGGTACATCACATTCGTCAGGCGTGGGTTCTGTAAAAAGGTGCCCAACGCGGTGACGGCTTTCTGGTTATCCAACACGGTGCCAAAGGTAAGGAAGGGCGTCACATCTGTAGCCTGGAAGACATTTTTGAAGAGATAAGTATTTTCTGAATGCTCGTCCTGAACCACACTGGGGATCATTACATCGCCACGTACCCCGTTGAGAGTGGCTGCCTTGCCCATTATGTAAATTCCTAAGATATCGGCGATATTCTCGGCCAAGGCCGTGAGGATATGATAAGCACCAAAGCCAAGTGGGTAGTCGACATTGATGATGAGAGCATTCGATTTTTTGAGTGTTTGACTTAACTCAGAAACTCCTCCAAGACGAGGGTCAAGAAGGGGAACATTCAATTTGGCCAGGTCGATCACCTGAGCTTCCACATCGAAGGAGTGCAGGGAAGGCACGCGGGTGATGCCGTGTTTTGCTTCCATCTCCGCCTGGGCCTGATTCATGAACTTGCCTTCGGCAGTCTGCTGTACTTTTTTGAGGGCATAAAAGAGGAAGTTTTGCTGGTTGGAGGGTGTTTCACGCTTTTGGATCTCTTCCCACTCGGTCATCAGTGAGGAGTTGCCATTTTGCGCCAACAGGCTGATGATCTGATCTTTCGCAGAGATGGCATAGCCAGAGATGAGGTTGGCGATGCTGTGGGTATTGCTGGACACGAAGTAAACCGGCCGTTCCAGTACCTCCGGGCAGGCTTTCTCAATGTTTTCCCACCAGGAACCGGTGGCACGCCAGTATTCGCTCAGTGAACCGCTGAGGGAGCGGATGCCAAATTCGCAGCGGCGAGCCTGCATGGTCTGCAAGTAAAGCAAAAACTCGTTCCCCCAAATGGTTTGTAACCTCTCCAAATCTTCCACAGAAATTCCCAGTGATGCTGCCAGTTGGTGGAAGGCTTGGGTCTCACAAGGTTCATCTGGATGAAGATCAGATAAATTGACGTTTTGCAACAGGGTGTGGATCTTGTTCCACTCGATCTGGTAGGCAGTGAGGACGGGGATGACATCTTCAATATCAGACTGGCTGGCAATGTAGCAGGCCAGGGTCTCTTTGCCGTCGTAGTAACATCGGCGACGGCGGGCGCGGGCTGTGACCGAATGCCAGCTTTCAACATCAGCGTAGCCGTGGCGGGCAAAGACCGATGCGCTCTGACCCAATATAATGGACCTGACATTCACGATACAGTCTGGCAAACGTAATATGGCGTAGATAAATGCAGAGGTATCCGGGTTGGTGCTGCGCGCGTCCTGGTGCATGGAAGAATTCATGGCTGCATGCACTTCTTCCAGAGTGCGGATCTGAACTTCGGTGGTGGAACGCAAAAGTGAATAAATTGTACGCAGGTACAACTCAACTTCGTCTGTGGCAAAATGCGGGACAGTTCTCTCCATTTTTCTCCTGTTGATTTATTGTAGCATAGCCGAAAAGAACATTAAGGATGATAAACCAATTAATTGAAAAAGTGTTTTGATTTTGGAGTTATTTTCTCTATAATTAGTATATGTTGTTTCGAATGTGATCAGAGGAGATACTATGGCTACGATCGTATGTGCAAGTTGTGGAACCGTTAATGATGCAAATAATCAGTTCTGCCAGGCTTGTGGCAAATCGTTAAAAGCGGCGGCTCCTGCTGCCAGCGATAAAACGGTAGTGGCAAGCCGGAAAGCCGCCACACCCCCGCCGGCTCCGGCAGCAGCACCTGTTGCGCCGCCTCCACCCATGCCGGCTGCTCCGGTAATGCCCCCTCCGCCCCCGGCTTATGTTCCTCCGGCACCTCTGGGGACGCCCATTACCAGTTTGGGTTTACGCTCTGATGGCTGGAGCGATGTATTGGAGAATGCTGCTAGCCTTGAGGCAGCGGTAAAAGAAGCCTTTGTTAATGAGGTCAAAGCCTCAGAATTGCCAGGTCTGGCAGTTGGCGAATCGATCCTGACCAATGGCAAATCCAGCCGCAAGTATTTGGTTCTCTATAACGGTAATGGTGCCAATGTGGTGGTGAGGTTTGCTGCTTATGGCAGGGATTTGCTCACCAGTTGGGACCTGTACACTAAACGGAAATTCAACTGGCTTACCATTGGACTGTTGGGCGGGGTAGTCTTCTTGCTCACGCTCATTTACCAGATCCTCGGACACTGGGGATTGTTCTACAACGGCTTGTTCGCTTTTATACAGGTGTTTTTCTCTTTGTTGCTTGTGCCAACCCTGGCGGTGATGCTGGTGGGCAAACTCATCAAAGACGATTGGCTGGGGTTGTTTGTGGAAGATCTGGATGAATTCGCTGCAGATGATGCCATTGCCCTTACCAGTCTGGTAGACAGTGC
>CAZWKK010000174.1:0-1343 GCA_964634855.1 uncultured Anaerolinea sp. | reverse complement strand
ACATAGCCAGCTTCGATCAGCTTGTTGGCCATCACGGAATAAGATTCTTCAACGATCTTTGAAAAATCCCCATCAAAATAGATCAATGTGTAACCAAGGTCAAAAAACACGGCCTTGATCTTGTTTTCGGCGTGAAGCATTCTCTTAATTCTCCTGACTACGGAGCAATTTTACCCCATCCCTCATTTTTAAACCCCGGGATTGCTCAGTAGCTACGTCCAACTTCAAATTTGTTCAATAAAGGTTCGCCGTGAAGGTATCGGCGTAAGTTCTCAGCGAACATCAACCCGGCTCGTTCTTTGTACAACGGGCTAAAGCCGGAAACATGTGGGGTAAGGATCACATTGGGCATTTTCCACAATGGACTTTCTGCGGGCAGCGGTTCCTGTGCAAACACATCCAGGATGGCCCCACCCAGGTGTTTTTCTTCCAGCACTTTGTGTAGAGCGGTTTCGTCAACAATGCCACCGCGGCTGACGACAATGAGGAAGGCACCGGGTTTCATGGCGCGTAATTCAGCTTCGCTGATCAGGCCTTTGGTTTCTTTGGTGAAAGGCAGGGTGACCACCACATAATTACATTCACTGGTCATTGATCTCAAGGCCTGGATGGGATACAAACGGTGGAAGAAGTTACCTTCAGGATCGCCATGACCTTCTATGGTGTATCCTGTATCTTCGGGGTGCATCACATCCCGTTTGGCAGCCAGGATCGTGACATTGAAGGGGATTAACAGGCGAGCCAATTCGCGGGCAATGCTGCCATACCCCACCAAACCTACCGTTGCACCGGTGAGCTCGTTGGGGGTGAAGCGTTCCCAGCGGTCAACTGGCCACTCTGCTTTTTGTTGATTGTGCAGCAGGTCAGGTAGTTTGTGACCCATGGCCAGCATCATGCTGAGGATGTATTCGCTCTCCTGAATGGCAGAGGCACCGCTCATGGTGGTGATGGTGCAATCGGGTTTGTTCAGTAATGGGCTGTTCTGAATAAAATCGATGCCGGCGTAATGGTACTGGATCCAACGCAGGTTGGGTACCCAGGCAGGATCTGGCATCAGCAGGTCAGTATAGAGCACTTCAGTACGGGTCCACAATTCGCTGGGGATGTCTTCCACCTTTTGAGCGGGGTGCATGGTGAGGCGGATGTGCGGGCTTACATCACGTAATTTTTGCATCACGCTTTCTGAAAATGGAATTGTGGTCAGTACTTCTAAATTCTTGGCCATGCTATGATCCTTTTAGGTAAATTCCTTCCGGGTCCAGTTCTTCTCGTAATAGTTTAAGTTCAGATTCTTTAACCGCTTCGGTTACCCTAAGTTTATCAGAAACTTTGAGTGCCCAACC
>CAZWKK010000173.1:0-4643 GCA_964634855.1 uncultured Anaerolinea sp. | reverse complement strand
TGGTTGCCAGCCAGGATCTCAGACCTGACCAGTTCAGCAGAAAATTCTCCAGGTTTCAACGTTTCTGGTTGATGACCTTGTAATCCAGACTGCAGGTGTTGGCGCACACTCTTCGGTAGGCGCTCTTCCAAACCATACGCTTCGATCACCTTCCAGGCATCTGCAAAGGTTGTGGCATCTGGTACGGTTGGACCTGAAGCGATGACGCTCAAGTCGTCACCCATTACGTCAGAGAGGATAAGCGCATGAACCCTGGCGGGTAAAGCCTGGTGCAGTAACCCCCCACCCTTGAGACTTTCCAGATGCTTCCGCACGGAATTGATCTCAATAATGTTCGCCCCACAATTGACTAAAAGTTTGTTGGTTGTTCGCAGATCAGCCAGGGTAATAGGCATATACGGCGAAGACACCAAAGCAGATGCTCCGCCTGAGACCAGTACCAGTACCAGAGCATCAGCGGTAAGCCCTTGTAATGCAGCTCTGATCGCTTGACCCGCACGAAGACTTCCTTCTGTGGGGATGGGATGTCCGCCCTGAATAAACTGAATTCCTGCCCAATTTGGTAGTTCTGTTGGCAAGACCTTGGCTACACACACTCCATGACTGATTTGACCCGCCAGTTTGGTATAAGCTGCTTGCATCATGGTGTATCCAGCTTTTCCGATTGAGATCACGACCAATTTTTTAATACTTGGATAGGGTATTTTCCCTATGCACAGTTTGCCATTTGAAAGTACAATGGAGCCGGACACAAGTTGAGACGGATCCACATTATTTATAGAGGCACGAATGATATTTTTGATCAGGTCAGAAGAAGGAATTTCTACCTGGTCATTTTCAGCGCTTCGGGTCAATTCGATCATGTCTTTTAAGATAAAGTACTACTAATTTGAGTACTTTTAGCTCCTTCAAATTTTGTAAAATGAATGAAACGTTTGCTCCCGTAAATTGCAATGAGAGTCTTTTCATTATAAACAAAGCTTGAAAAAGCTATACGTTATTTCATCGTTTTCTCAGGAGGAAAACTCGTGGACAAGAATCAAATCAATGGTCTTCTCAGACCAAAATCCGTAGCTGTCATTGGTGCATCCACTACACCGGGCAAGATTGGTTATACCGTGGTAGACAACCTGATCAAGGGTGGTTACGCCGGCACCATCTACCCCATCAACCCCACTGCCTCTGAGCTGTTGGGACTCAAAGTCTACCCCACCATCACTGATGTGCCCGGGAAGATCGATTCAGCTATCGTCACTGTTCCCGCCAAACTTCTCCCAGCAGTCACCGAAGAATGCGGCAAGAAGGGTGTCAAAGGCCTCATCGTCATCACTTCTGGCTTCAGCGAAGTTGGCAATAAAGCCCTTGAAGAAGAAATGGTCAACATCGCAAAAAGCTACAACATGCGCATTCTTGGCCCGAACATTGTGGGTTCTCTCTCCAACTCTGATAAATTTAATGGTTCCTTCGCTCCCTGCCTGCCTTTAGCCGGTAAATCATCCCTCATCACCCAAAGTGGTGCGCTTCTCATCGCCCTGGATGCCGCCACCTATACCCGCAAGGTTGGTTTTGACAAACTCATCTCCATCGGCAATATGTGCGATGTTGATTTTGCTGATCTGGTGGAATGGCTGGATGATGACAAAGACACATCCTGCATTTCCCTTTACATTGAAGGTCTCAAAAAAGGCCGTGCCTTTATCGAAGCTGCCCAGAAATCCAAGAAACCCATCATCGCCCTCAAATCCGGTGTTTCTGCTCACGGTGCTGCCGCTGCTGCTTCCCACACCGGTTCACTGGCCGGCGCTGCCAAAGTCTACGGCTCCGCATTCCGCCAGGCGGGTGTCATCCAGGCCGCTGATCTGAACGACCTCTTCAACCGCACCCAGGCTCTTTCTTTGCAGCCCCCCATGAAGAGCGAGAATCTCCTCATCGTCACCAATGGTGGTGGTGTAGGCGTGTTGGCCACCGATGCCGCCGAACGCTATGGCATCCCCCTGCACTTCGCTCCTCAGGACGTTCAGGACGAGCTCAAGAAACACATGCCTGAATTCGGTTCCGCCAAGAACCCCGTTGACCTGACCGGTATGGCCGGCAACGAGTGGTATTACGATTCCGTCAAATTCGCCATCGCCCACAAGTGGACCGACGGCCTCATCGTGCTCTACTGCGAGACTGCCATGACCAACCCCATGGAGATCGCCCAGTCCATCAAGAAGGCTGTTGTCGATTCCAAGGTCAAAGAGACCCCCATCACCGTTTCCTTCGTGGGTGGTGAAAAATCTGAAGCCGCCATGGCCTGGTTGGTTGAGAACGGCATCCCCGCCTACGGCGCTCCTGATCTGGCTGTGAACGCCATGGCTGCCCTGCATGAGTACTATGTACTTCATGCCAAAAAAGCAGACTTCACCTTCAAATCCAACGGCAAAGCCCGCAAGCTGTCTGTTGAGATCATCAACAAAGCCCGCTCTGAAGGCCGTGATTCTCTGACCGAGATCGAAGCCAAAGAGGTTTTCAGCGCTTATGGATTGCTGGTCACCAACACCGTCCTGGCCAAGAGCGAAGATGAAGCGGTTGCCTTAGCCAAGAAGGTCGGTTTCCCGGTGGTCATGAAGATCGTCTCCCCCGAGATCCTGCACAAATCTGATGCCGGCGGCGTCAAAGTGAACATCAAAGACGAAGCGGCTGTTCGCGATGCCTACAAGACCATCTTAACCAACGCCAAAGCCTACAAAGCCGAAGCCAACATTCACGGTATCGCCATTCAGGAAATGGCTCCCTGGGGCACTGAGTGCATCCTCGGGTCTGTGAATGATCCCACCTTTGGCCCCACCATGATGTTCGGTCTGGGCGGTATCTTCGTGGAAGTCCTCAAAGACGTCACCTTCCGCGTCGCCCCCATCTCTGAAGATCAGGCCGAAGAAATGCTCGGTGAGATCAAGGGTGCCCCAATCCTCAAGGGTGTCCGCGGCGAATCTCCGCGTGATCGCAAAGCCCTGGCTGAGACCATCGTCAAGTACTCCACCATGATCATGGACCTGCAGGATGAGATCAAAGAGACCGATGCCAACCCGGTGCTGGTCTACGAAGAAGGCAAAGGCCTCAAAGTGGTCGATGCCCGCGTCATCCTCAAAGCCAAGTAGTTTTTGGGTTACAAAGCATCAGGGTGGTCTCTCGACCACCCTGATTTTTATTTCTGTTTTTGTTCTGCCACGTAGATCTTTACGGCCTTGCGGAAGAACTCTGCCAGGCGAACATCCACCTTGTCAAAGTTTGCTTTGAAGCGTTCATCCTGGTTGTAGAGGTCTGCCAACCCCAGCAATTGATCCAGATTTGGCGTCCAGAAGTTGTCCATGTTCTTGCGCCATCTTTCCACGCAAGCCTGCGCTGCTGCAGAAACGGGCCCCTGCGGAATGGCCGCTGCCATGTCTTCATATATCTTGCCTGCTTCCTTCAGGACTTGCGCTTTCTTCTCTTCTGAGTAGCCCTGCCAGCGTTTGTTGGAAGCTCGTACGATTTCAGGGTCATATATTTGCTCTGCCTCTTTGGCATACGCTTCTTCCTGTTCTTTGCTTAACCCGATAAACAACTGCTTGTTGTCCATTTTTTGTTTTCCTTTCAAATACTCAATTGTCTTGTCCACAGTGTTCTCAACTTCTTGCAACTGGTCTCTCTTTTTGTGAATGGCCAGTTTGTGCGCTTCCAGAGAGGTTAAGATGTCGAAATCACAGCGTCCCATAAGTTTCTTGATCTCCTCCAGAGGAAGTTCCAAATGGCGGTAAAGCAGGATCTGCTGCAAACGCAAGAGCGACTCCTCCCCATAGTAGCGATAGCCGTTATCGCCCATCTGGGACGGCTTGAGCAAGCCGATCTCATCGTAGTAGTGCAGGGTTCTGGGGGTGATGCCCGCCAGCCGGGCCAGGTCTTTTACTGTGTACATGCCTAATAGTATAAACTATTACGTAACGTTAATGTCAAGCCCCCAATAAAAATCCCCTGATCTCTCAGGGGAAATAATTTAGTTTGCTTCCATCAGCTTTTTCCAACTGCCCACCCAGGGGGTGCCCAGCCGGTTGCGTTCTGGCACGGTGATCTTGTTCAACTTTTGCGCCACCTTGGCCGAAGTCAGCGCCACAGTAGCCCAGTCCTCTTTCTTTAATGCTTCGCTCAAAGTTCTGGAGTAGCCGTTAGTCCACTCCCACTCCAGACGAAACTTATCAGCTTTCACCCAGTAGCCTCGTTTTTCCCATGCGGATACAGAGGCCTCGATGGTGCCATTCACCTCATCCAGGGCTATAGCCACATAGGCGGCCAGGTCACGGGTAAGATCATCCGTCCCCTGCTGTTTCATTAATTCTCGTAATGCCAGCACAATGCTTCGCGTTAATTGATTTCTTTCTTTTCCGGCGCTGTCTGGGTTGTAAACGCGGCTCATTGAGCCCTCCTGAAAAATAAATCACCAGCCGTAGCTGGTCAGGCCAATTATAGCCCAGAAAAATAGAAAATGGGCTTTGACCAAAGCTCTTCAATGATAGTGTAATGCCAATAAACCCTACAAACTATGTCACCTTATAGTATAATTCCTGCGCATTTGGGGAAATGCTGGAATTGGCAGACAGGCATGACTTAGGATCATGTGCCGCAAG
>CAZWKK010000172.1:0-4648 GCA_964634855.1 uncultured Anaerolinea sp. | reverse complement strand
GTATCGACATGAAGAAGGGTCTCGTCCAACAGAAAATGGCTGTCAACTCCGGCGCATGGGTGCTGTATCGCTATGACCCGCGCCTGGCTGCTGAGGGCAAAAACCCGCTGCAGATCGACTCCAAAGCTCCCAGCATCAACGTGGCGGATTACGCCTACAACGAAACCCGTTATCGCATGTTGCTGCAGCAGGATGAAGAACGGGCTGAAGAGCTGATGAAGGGTGCCGAAGCGGATGCCAAACGGCGCTGGTCGCTCTACACCCAGATGGCAGAAATGGATTACTCGCAGATGGGAGCGACTGTAGAAGATGTGCCACCAGAGAGCCCCACAGTTGATCCGGCATAATCTGGCGCAACCAAGCCCACTGCTCCCAACGAGGCAGCGCTCAAAGCGGATGAAGAACTCAAAAGTGAGGACCGTACCGCTTCGAGTGTCAAATAATTAGTCTTAGTAAGATGACAAAGCAGGGTCGTGAAAGCCACGACCCTGCTTTTTTGACCTTTCAAGGTCGTTTGTGTTTAATTTTGAGAAATGAAAGCTTTTGGTGGGGGAAATAAACGTGATTGTTAATAAGCAGGAATGCTATCTTGTGTTTTTTAATGTACGTGTGAAATTGATAGTTCCTTTGAACTAATATGTTGGTGTAACATTGTTTCTGTAAATTCAAGAAAGTGATAGGTCAGGTATCCTTTTAGTTGACAAAGACCGAAAGGAGAAACCATGACCTATCAATCAAATTGTACATTATCAAAAGAAATATTGGAAAAGATCGCCGAAGAAGGTTTGGATTCATTGCCAGAACTAATCCGAGTGTTAATCAACGAAGCGATGCGCCTTGAGCGTGAGCAATATCTGGGAGCTCGGCATTATGAAAGATCCCCAGAACGACAAGGATATGCTAATGGGTACAAACCTAAGATGGTCAAGACCAGGATGGGCGAGGTCCAGTTCCAGATACCCCAGGTTCGACAGGGTAACTTTTATCCGGATGCTTTGGAAAAGGGCTTGCGCAGTGAAAGAGCGCTGACCCTGGCATTAGCCGAGATGTATGTGCAGGGTGTTTCGACGAGGAGGGTTGCGGCGATCACAGAACAGTTATGCGGTACTGCTGTGAGCAGCATGCAGGTCAGCCGGGCTACCGAGAAACTGGATGAGGTGCTGGATGCCTGGCGCAATCGGCCTTTGGGCGAGATCGTGTATCTGTATCTGGATGCTCGCTACGAAAAGGTGCGGATGGATGGACAGATCCGAGATGCAGCCATTTTGATCGCTTCTGCGGTAGGACGAGACGGGAAACGTCGCATTCTAGGCGTTTCGGTCTCGTTAAGCGAAGCAGAACAGCACTGGAGACTGTTTCTGGAAGGCCTGATCGAACGTGGAATGCATGGCGTGGAATTGATCATCAGCGATGACCACTCTGGATTACGCAAGGCTCGTCAGGCACTCTTCACGGGAATACCGTGGCAACGATGCCAGTTCCACCTGCAGCAAAACGCCAGCCAGTATGTTCCTCGCAAGCGGATGCAAGCTGAGGTAGCCACTGATATTCGGGCAATCTTCAATGCACCAAATCGGGATCATGCGGAGCTTTATCTAAAGCGAATTGTGTCCAAGTATGCTGGTATAGCTTCTCAACTGGCAGATTGGATGGAGGCAGCTATCCCAGAGGGTTTGACGGTATTTGATTTTCCTGAAGCCCACCGGCGGAGGCTTCGGACAAGTAACATGCTTGAGCGTGTCAACCAGGAGATCAAGCGTCGCACTCGAGTTATCCGAATCTTTCCTAACCAGTCAGCTTGTTTGAGATTGGTTAGTGCACTCTTGATGGAGATCAGTGAAGATTGGGAGACCGGTAGGATCTATCTGAATATTTGCGAAAACTAGAAGGGGCCTGATGAATTTACAGAAAAAGAGTTGCATAATCACTAATATTCTGATAGAATGGATTAAGCACCACAGTATCCACAAAAAAAATTCGAAAAGGAGATTAATATCAATGGAAGTATTAAAGCTAATTGGTGTTCTCGTGGTAATTCTAGGGTTTGCCCTAAAACGAGACACCATCGCCACCGTTGTTGTTGCGGGGGTAGTTACTGGGCTGGTCGCTGGAATGACCCCGATGGAAATCCTGGAAGTTCTCGGGACATCCTTTATCACTCAGCGCACGGCCACCCTATTCGTACTGACTCTGCCCATCATCGGGATTTCTGAGCGGTATGGACTCAAGGAAAAAGCTGTCGATTTTATTGGCGGAATTAAAGGTGCCACGAGTGGAAAAATTCTGTCGCTTTATCAATCCATCCGGGCTGCTGCCGCTGCATTCTCTGTCCGTCTTGGAGGCCATCCTCAATTCATTCGTCCTCTGATCAATCCGATGGCGCAGGCTGCTGCTGTGGCCAAATTTGGAGAAGTTGACGAAAAGACAGTCGACGTTATCAAAGGTGCTTCTGCTGCCTCTGAAAACTATGGGAACTTTTTTGCCCAAAACGTATTTATGGGCGCCTCAGGCACACTATTGATCGTCAGCACCATGGTCGAACAAGGTTATGCTGAAGTCACCGCACTCAACATTGCCATGTGGTCAATCCCCGTTGCGGTAATATCCGTCCTTTTAGGCATTGCCAAGAATTTCCTGCTGGATAAAAAACTGGCAGCAAAGCTTGGCGGAAAAAAGGAGTCATAAACCATGGAAACTAATGTATTGATTGGCGAATTTTTTTACATCATTATTGGGATTATCTTCATTATCTGTGGCATTTATGCCCTGAGCGATAAAGAACTTAAAACCAGGATACCCACTGCAGTTTTTTGGTTTCTGCTTGCCTTTACATTCATTGTGGGACCTCATATTCCACGCTGGATTACCGGTCTATGTATTCTCATCATCGCCGCTCTGACAGCTTTGAACCAGGTGAGGCAACCCGGGAATATTGATGTTCCAAGCAAGGAATTTGCGCGGAAGAGTGCTGATAAGATCGGTAACAAGATCTTCATTCCTGCTATCTCCCTGGCTGTCATTGCTGTGGCTGTGGCTTATATACTCGTGGAGCTCAAACTCAGCACTAACCATGCAATCGGTATCTCAGCAGCGATTGCCCTGGCAATTGCTTTCATTATCACCAAAGCGCCAGCCAAGTACGCGCATAAGGATGGCTCAAGATTGATGATGAATGTCGGTCCTGTTGGCATTCTGCCCCAGTTGCTTGCCGCACTGGGCGCGTTGTTCACTGCAGCTGGGGTTGGCACGGTTATCGCCAACGGCGTAGCAAGTATTATCCCGGATGGAAGTCGCTTCCTTGGTGTTGCTATTTATTGTATTGGGATGGCTTTGTTCACTATCATTATGGGCAACGGTTTTGCCGCCTTCTCGGTGATCACGGTTGGCATTGGTATTCCGTTTGTTATCATGCAAGGCGGGAATCCAATTATCGTAGGTGCCTTAGGTCTTACAGCTGGTTATTGCGGCACACTGCTCACGCCTATGGCTGCCAATTTCAACATCATGCCAGCGGCACTCTTGGAAACAAAGGATAAGTATGCGATTATCAAATCACAGGCTCCCTTTGCCGCAGTGCTACTGGTGATTCATATCTTCCTGATGTACTTTCTTGCCTTCTAAGACTTGGAATCTCAATCGATGGAAAGGGATGACAACTGATGAAAATTCTAATTACAGCATTTGATCCTTTTGGGGGCGAAAGTATCAACCCTGCCCTGGAGGCCGTGAAGTTAATGCGAGATGAGATTGAAGGCGCAGAGATCGTCAAGCTGGAGATCCCCACCGTCTTTCACAAATCAATCGAAAAAGTGAAGGATGCCATATTGTCAGAAGATCCGGATGTGGTGCTATCCGTGGGTCAGGCTGGAGGTCGCTTCGATGTAACACCGGAGCGGGTGGCAATAAATGTGGATGATGCAAGAATTCCGGACAACGAAGGAAATCAGCCGCTCAACAAGGCCATTTTCGAAGACGGCGAACCAGCATATTTCGCCACGCTCCCGGTTAAAGCAATGGTCGAGGCAATTCAAGCAGAAGGGCTGCCTTCTTCCCTCTCCAATACAGCAGGCACCTTTGTTTGCAACCACATCATGTATGGAGTCTTGTACCATATTTCAAAAATGGGTAAGCAGATCCGCGCTGGATTTATCCACGTCCCATACACACCGGAGCAGGTGGCCAAAAAACAAATGCCTGCTCCCAGCCTCTCTGCCAGTGATATTTGCCGCGCACTGGAAGCTGCAGTTGGGGCGATTGTGAAATATGAGAAAGATGTCGTAGCGGTAAGCGGAAAAATCAGCTAATTAATTTCTTTTATTGCTTTATAAAAAAGCAGTTTATTCCATTTGGGTAAGCTGCTTTTTTGTGTCGTGGACCTCAAACTAAGTTTCTTCCTGGAAAGTGCCAGCTTTTTAATGAGCGTTCAAGAAGATAATGGCGGGTAAATTTATCGATCATTCTTAAACCATAACCTGTAGTTTATACAAGTTAAGCTATGTGAACTTGTATCTAACTAAGGTAAAATTAGATTGGTGGGGTAGTGTAGCAACCCAAGCTTTAACCTTAAACCACACCAAAAACCTGGAGTAGCTGATGACTGTTGTAGATGACATCAAAGATCGCCTGGACATCGTTGAAATTGTTGGTC
>CAZWKK010000171.1:0-4691 GCA_964634855.1 uncultured Anaerolinea sp. | reverse complement strand
ATGTATTTCTGAGCCACTTCCAACACCCGCTCCGGCGTTACAGCCAACACGCGTTCGGCGTATCGCTGATAGTAATCCATTCCCAGGTTGAAGCGTTCCAAATTGAGGATGGCGTTGGCCACCCCACCGTTCGATTCCAAAGAAAGAGGCAGCCGACCAATGAAATTGGCCTGGCTATCGCTCAATTCGTTCTGGCTGACGGGCTCACTGACAAAGCGTTGAAGCTCTTTAAGGATCAGATCTGTGGCCTTTTGCAGGTTCACCGGGTTGATGCCCGCTGAAACTTCCCAAGAGCCACTCTCCAGCCATGAATTCAAACTGGTTGAGGCATAGTAAGCCAGACCAGCCTTCTCGCGCACTTCCTTGCCGATCCGGCCCATCATGCCAAACTGGCCCAGGATGTTATTGCCAAGGGAAGCGGCTAAAAAGTCACCAGAAAGGCGGCAAGGGCCGATGGTGCCGATGAGCAATTCCATCTGGCTCTTCTCAGGCAGCTCAACGTGTTTGCGCCTGGTCTCTGAAGGAGAAGCAACCGAACCAATGGGAGATCGCTCTGTTGAGGCACTGGTCTTCCAGTCCCCCAGCGCCTTCTCGACGGCATCAAAGGCAGCCTGCGCTTCGATAGCGCCAACAATGACAATGACCATGTTCTGCGGGCTGTAATAGTGCTTGTGGAAGTTCACCAGGTCCTGCTGGGTGATACGTTTGATGGTCTCAGTGTAGCCATCTTCTGGCCGACCGTAAGGATGCTTGCCAAAAAGCAGCTCATCAAAAGCCAGGGCAGACATCTCGCCGGGATCCTGTGCGCGGATGGCCAGCCCTGTGAGCAGTTGCGACTGCAACCGTTTGAAGTAGGTCATAGGGAAGGTGGGGTTCTGCACGCAATCAGCCAGCAGATCTAAAAGTAAGGGCAGATCTTCCACCAGCGCCCGGCCACTAAACCCGGTATTGTTTACACTGGCACCAAAACCCAGGCTGGCTCCAGCCGATTCGAGCCGGTCAAAGATCTGTTGGAAGTCGCGGTTCTTGGTGCCGCGCATCAATGCCGTAGAGGTGAAGTAAGCCACGCCCAGTTTTTCATCGCTATCCAGCGCGCTGCCAGCGTTTACGTAACCCGTCACCACCACAGATGGACTTTCAAAATTACTGCGGGTCATAATAGTAATGCCATTACCCAACACCTTGCGCTGAATATCCTGCGGGCCGGGCAAAGAAGAGGTTTTATAAGCAAATGAAACGCTCATGCGTTCACCTCCTGAGGAAGATAAACCCCTACCACCCGTCTGGCCTTGGCCAGGTAACGCTGAGCAGCCTCGCGTACCATCTGCGGGGTCACAGTATTCAAGCGCTCAACATAATGGGTGAACCAATTGTAATCAGCGAACATTTCAGCGTAGCCCAACCAGAATCCCTGGTTGGTGATGTTCTCTGAGCCGTAGGCAAACAACGCTCGGGCTTGTTTGACCGCGCGATTGATCTCTTCCTGGCTAACCAGGTCTTGCTGGATCTTATCGATCTGTTTATCTACCTGTTTGAGCACCTGTTCGGGAGATTTTCCCGGCTGCAAGGTCATATTGATGGTGTAGAGGTGCGGGTCAATGGTCGCTTGCAACCCACCATACACGCTGACCGTGTATTCCTTCTCAACCAGTTCCTGGTACAGGCGGCTGGTCTTGTTGGAGATGCCACCGCCTCCGAACATGTTCAGGCTGCTCGGCCCAGTGATGAGGCTATCCAACACAGAAACAGCAAAGAAATCGTCATCGTTACCGGCAGGAGCGCGGTAGCTGAGAATGAGGTAGGTGGTTTCACCTGGGCCTTTCACCTCAATGTGTTCCTCTTTTGCCAGAGGATCTTCTCGCTGGGGTTGATGTACCTGCGCTTGCCCCGCGGGGATACCTCCGTACAGTTTTTCGATCTCCTGGACCATCGTATCGCTGTCAAAATCACCTGCCATGGCCAAGATGGCATTGGATGGGCAATAATGTTTGCGGTAGTGAGCATACAGATCATCACGCTGAATGGCGCGCAGATCAGCGATGCTGCCGATGACCTCGTTGCGATAGGGATGCTGCTTGAAAGCGGCTTCTTGCATCTGCTCATCCAATTTAAAGAGCGGGTCGTTCTCGTTGCCTTCACGCTCAGAAATGACCACGGTACGCTCTGAGGTCACCTCTTCAGGGTCATAGATGCTGTTCACCATGCGGTCTGATTCCAGCTCCAGCGCAAGGTTGATCTTATCAGCAGGCATGGTCTCGAAAAAGGTCGTCCAGTCAAGGTAGGTAAAAGCGTTCCACATCCCACCATCACGGCTGATGGCCCTGTCCAGTACTCCATTGGGGAATTTTTGGGTGCCCTTGAACTGCATATGCTCCACCCAGTGCGAAATTCCGGTCTGACCGGCTACTTCATTGCGGGAGCCCACCCGGTACCACACCCAGTGGCTGATGATCGGCGCAGTGTGGATCTCTTTTAGATTCACCTGCAATCCGTTACTTAATTTGTATTGGCGTAACTCTTCAGACATGTGTCCTCACATTTAACAATAAACTTGGTTGCTTTTCTATATAGCATAATCGAAAACCCGTGAGAAGTAAAACTGGATATAATTAATCGTCTTGGCGGGTTGAAAACTTGTCCCTTTCATCGGATTGTTACCAATTTCGTCCATAATCCCGCCACCAACCCCACGGAGGATCAATGTCAGAAGCAAAGCCAACTGCAACTGTCGCTATCATTGGCGCCGGACCAACCGGTCTGTTTGCAGCTCGTGAGCTCGCATGCAATGGAATTGGCTCTGTTCTCTTCAACCGCGATATTAAACCCGGAGGTCTTGCCGAGTATGGCATTTACCCGGAAAAATACCGTCTCAAAGATGGCATGCGTGCGCAATTTAGAGAAATCCTCAGCAACCCACACGTCAGTTATTTTGGTAACGTGTCCATCGGTGTAGATCAGGCGCTCAGCTTGCCAGATCTGCGTACCATGGGCTTTGCAGCTGTGTTGGTCACCAGCGGCGCTCAGGGCACCAAATGGTTGGGACTGCCCGGCGAGAAAACACCCGGCGTTTACCATGCCAAAGAAGTGGTCTATCACTACAACCACCTGCCTCCCTACAGCAACCAGCCTTTGAAGATCGGTAAACATGCCATTGTGGTGGGGGTAGGCAACGTGATGGCTGATATTGTGCGCTACCTTTGCACCTTGCCACAGGTAGAAGAGATCACTACCATCGCCCGTCGCGGTCTGGCGGAAGTGAAGTTTGAAAAGAAAGAACTGGAACCCATTATTGGGCATCTGGATGTCGCCGATTTTCATGCCGAGGTGAAACGCATTTCCCCTTCCATGCAGTCGGTCTGCCAGCTTCCTAATGAAGAAGCTGAAATGATCCTTTCTACCTATGCTGATGAACCCCAGAAAGACCTCAAGCCGGTCTGGCGGCTGCATTTCCTCTATTCGCCCAAACAGATCCTGGTCAATGATCAGAATGAGATCACCGGATTACAGTTGGTACACAACACGTTGGAATTACGCGACGGCGAAGTTCAAGCCAAAGGAAGTGAACAACTGAGCGAGTTGGCTGCCGACACCATCATCTTTGCCATTGGCGATAAGGTGAACACTGAACTTGGCTTGCCCATGCAGGGCAACGAATATGCCAGGAACCCCTCTCCTCTTTACCCTATTGATGGCAATTCCTACGAGATCCTGGATGCAGCTCACCCCGAAAATGATAAGGGTCTCTTCGTGGCCGGTTGGGCACGAAAACCCAGTACCGGGCTGGTGGGTTTGGCGCGCAAAGATGGCACCTACGCTGCCCGCGCCATCTTTAATTATCTGCAAGCAGAAGCAAACGGTCATCATGTTGATGTAGAAGGGCTGGAAGGACTGCTAAAGCAGAAAGGCTATAAGCCGGTGACCATGCCGTTGCTTCAATTGCTGGATGACGCGGAGAAAGAGCAAGCATCTTTGCACAATCTGCCAGAATTCAAATTTGATAGCAACGATGTGATGCTCAAGATCATGAAATTGATCTAAGCGATCTGTAAAATTACGAGGCACCTTTTCGGTGCCTCGTTTTGTTTTATAAAGGATCTTTTACTTCTTGTGGAAGGGGAAGGTCATGATAAAGCCTATGGCGATCAGCCCTATCCCCAATTCCATGCCGCGCGCCTGCCAGACGCCAAAGAATGGAATCGCTGGAAGCGGCTGCGAGCCAATACCAAAGACATCAGCCATACCTGAGAAGAGAGCGATCACATAACCAGTAGCCACCAGGCGCCAGCCAATATCTGCGGTGATGGATGGGATCTGACGACGCCACAAAGCGTGAACTGCCGTGTAACCAAAAATGCAAATAAAAGCAAGGCCTACTAACATAACCGCGATCTGCACAAAACCTACAACAGGACTACGATCCAATCCAAAAAGAGAAGGTTTGGCGCCCAACAAGAAGATCACCAACCCCAGGCCAATAGCGTAAAGGCTTAAGCGAATGCGTATCCTTTGCAGAGGGGGAACCTGGTACAACTTGTCTTCGATGCTCGCTACGTCGTCTTTTTTCGGTTCTTTTTGGCTCATGCCGGTAAGATCCTCTCCAGCTTGTTTTCCCAATTCTGATGTAATATATTGCGGATATCTTCAGCAGTATACCCGATTTCTTTCAACGCCGGGCCAATGATCTGCAGATC
>CAZWKK010000170.1:0-4712 GCA_964634855.1 uncultured Anaerolinea sp. | reverse complement strand
GATTTAAGCTGGTTGTTCAATTGCTTGCGTAAATAGTCAGCCTGATCGCTGCTCAGTTCGAGCGCAGCCAGGTCAACAAGATGGTCAAACACTTCAGGGGTAATTTGATCGCTCATAAAGATCCAATCTATGCGTTAAACAGATTTGGGATTATTTAGGCAAAACCAGAGGCGTCTCGGTGGGGAAGAGGGTTGCTGTCGGTCTGGGCGTTGGGGTGAAATACACCGTGGGGGTCCAGGTGGGCGGCAGCATCACAGAGGTTGCCGTGGAAGTTGGAATATCGATCGTCGGCGGCAGGGTAGCAGGCGGGAACGGATTGAGCGAAGAAGTGGGGTTGGCAAAGATCGCCAGAACCACTCCCAAGACGATCAGCGCGGCCAACAAAACGACTATGGAGAGAATATCCCATACATTCAGTTTCATGCTTCCCTCCCATCCCGGGGGTATGAAAATCTTTTCCTTTTGTGAGTATATCCGACTTTGGGACACTGTCAAGCACACGGACAAAGCAAGAGAAGATGCCAGCCATGCTATAATCCATTGGTCAGGAGATTAGTGTGGACCCCGAACCCAGCGCTTCACCTTCAAAGCAACCAGAAGAAAGCCAGACTCTCCATATAAAAAGCGGTGAGAAGCTGCACCTGACCGTGCAACTTGAGGAAGGCGCTAACCTGGATCTGGTTGTGCAAAAAAATCGATCCACTGGATCACGAAACCGCTCTCTGCATTTTAGAAATCCCCTCCCCCGCAAGATCAATTTTCAACCCGGCTCAATCCCGGAAAAAGTTGCCCACTTCTGCCAGAGCCATTGGCAATCTTTGCTGATCGCGCTTGCATTGATGATCTACCTGGCCACGCGCTTCATCGCGCTGGATTCTTTCCCCATTTACTTCTTTACAGACGAGGCCATTCAGACCAATCGCGCCGCCGAGTTGGTGGCCAATCACTGGTATGGTGAGGGACACGAACTGCTGCCTACTTACTTTATCAACGGTGGGCAATACAACCTGTCTGCCTCCGTCTACGCCCAACTGCTGCCCTATTTGGTTTTCGGCAAGAGCATCTGGGTCACCCGTGGGGTGAGCGTGCTGCTCTCCCTGTTTGCCGCCCTCGCCGTGGGGCTGATGATGCGCCGGCAATTCAGTTCAAAGCAACCATTTTTAGCCATCTTATTGCTAAGCATCACGCCTGCCTGGTTCCTGCACTCACGAACAGCTTTTGAAACCGTGTTGGCTGTCTCGTTTTACGCTGCCTTCCTATATTGTTATCTCATGTACCGCGCAGGGAAATTAAACTACATTTTCGCGGCTGTCGCCTTCGCCGCCTTCACTTTTTACAGCTACAGCCCGGCGCAGATGGTGTTGGCCGTCACTTTGCTGGGTTTGCTCATCATGGACTTGCCCTATCACTGGCAGAACCGCAAAAAGGTCCTGGCAGCTCTGGGGTTGGGGTTGATTACCCTAATCCTATATTTTCGTTATCTCTATCTGTATCCGGATGAGAATTTTCGTCACCTGCAGATCTTAAACTCCTACTGGACACAGAGTATATCTATCGGTCAAAAACTGGCCATCTACTTTAAACAGTATCTGGCCGGACTTAACCCAATGTACTGGTTCTACCCGCAAACCAACGAGATCGTGCGCCACATCATGAAGGGCTACGGCCACCTGATGTGGTGGAGCTTTCCGCTGGTTGGGTTGGGTCTGGTATTAACATTCACCCGCTTGAAAAAACCAGAATATCGCACCCTGTTGCTGGTACTGTTGGCCGCACCCAGCGGTGCAGCTCTGGTGAGCCCAAGCATCACAAGAGCGCTGTTTATGGTCATCCCGGCCACCCTGCTGGCTGCTATTGCTTTGGATCAGATCATCCTCTGGTTGTCCAGCATTCGCCTCAAACAGGGCCTCTCAGTTTCGCTGGCGTTTCTACTGCTCGCGGGCACCAATGTGTATATGCTGCGCGATTCGTTGGTCAACGGGCCTACCTGGTACCAAGATTATGGTTTGTACGGTATGCAGTATGGTGCCAAACAAGTATTTGACAACATTCATGAATACTTGCAGCAAAACCCTGATGACGCCTTGTTGTTATCTTCTTCCTGGGCGAACGGTGCAGATAATGTAGCCCGTTTCTTCTTTGCTACGCCCTTACCTTTCCAACTGGGGGGAATTGACCAGTGGATGACCCAGTACAAACCGCTGGATGATCACATGGTGTTTGTGCTTACCCCTGAAGAAATGGACAAGGCCAGCAGCTCGCCAAAGTTCACCAATATCAGAGTGTTGCGATCTATCGAGTACCCAACCGGGCAAACCGGCTTCTATTTCGTCAAACTGGCTTATGTAGACAACATCCAGCAAGTCCTGGCAGATGAAGTTACCGCCAGGCGTAAACTCTATGACGGCACTGCTACATTACAAGATGGTACGGTCATCCAGGTTCAGTATTCGTTGCTGGATATGGGCACCATTCAAGATGCCTTTGACGGCAACAATGAAACCGTCATCCGCACCGCAGAAGCCAACCCCCTGGTTGTAAAATTGATCTTTGCCCAGCCCTACACCGCCAGTCAGGTGATCGTGCGAGTGGGTGGCGGCCCGACCAGTGCTGAAATCGAAGCCAGCGTTCAGGGAAATTCCGTACCGGTACAACTAAGCCAGGTTCTGCCCACAGCCAGCGAGAACAGGGATGTGGTCTTTGACCTGGGTGCAAGCCTGCAACTCACAGAGCTGACCATAACGGTAAAAAACAAAGAAGATGGAGAACCCTCCCACGTACACCTGTGGGAGATAAAACTGCAATGAAAACAAATCGTCCTTTATTGATCTGGATCCTGTGCCTGGTCTTTATTGGCCTGGCTATTTTTTATCTCTTCCAGGTGGTACAAACCCTCCTGAGTTGGAATATTTTGTTGGATGTTCACTATCAGCCTGGCCCGTGGTATCCGCTCTTTCAGGGTGTATTCTTCCTGCTCGGCTTTATCTGCGCGGCTGTCTTGCTCTGGCTTCAGATCGAATGGTCTGCCACCTTTTCTGGCATTCTCACCAGCCTGGCAGCGCTCTGGTTTTGGCTGGACCGCCTGGTCTTTACAAGCAATCCTCAACCGCTGGCAAAATTCCTGTTTACAGGGGTCCTTTTCCTGATATTATTTACGTTGGTGATCGCATCGCTGTGGGCTATTCAGCCCTACTTGCGATCCGACTCTCCAGTTTCTGCGGAGGAAGAAAATGAATCGTAATCAGTTGGAAATGGAAGTGAAATTTTATTTGAATGACCTGCCCGGTTTTGAACACCGGTTACGTAGCATTGGTGCCAGTCTCATCCAACCACGCACATTTGAGACCAACCTGCGCTTTGATACCCCAGATCTGAGCCTAACAAAAGATCACAGAGTGTTGCGCTTGCGCCACGACGAGAACAATTACCTCACCTACAAAGGTCCCACCCAATTAGGCAAGGCCGTCTCTGTGCGCCAGGAGATCGAGATCAAGATCGATGATTTTGATTCCACCAAAGCGCTGCTGGAAGCCCTGGGCTATAAAGAAAGCGTGCGCTACGAAAAATGGCGCACCAAGTACCGCCTGGAAAACCTGACCCTCGACCTGGACGAAATGCCCTTTGGCAACTTCGTGGAGATCGAAGGCGACGACGCCAAACGTATTGAGCAAATGGCCCTCTCTCTGGCCCTTACCTGGTCACTGCACCTTAACGAAAGCTATATGATGCTTTTTGAAAGGGTGAAGAAAAATCGCAATCTAGAAATTCACAACCTGGTCTTTGATGACTTCAAAGGCATCAAGATCAAGCCGGAAGACCTCAACGTCAAGCCAGCCGATATTGTGACCTACCTGTAATTAAAATCCTTAAAAATTTAGACCTCAGCGGTCGTCTTAAGAATGGGCATGCTATAATGAACTTAATTGGCATTGCCCATTGTTTTAACATTCCCGAAACGAGTTGATCATGTCCTTTGCTCATCTTCACGTCCACACTGAATACTCGCTGTTGGATGGCTTCAGCAAGATCAAGAAGCTGGTTCAGCGCACCAAAGAACTGGGCATGGACTCCATTGCCATCACCGACCATGGCACCATGTTTGGCGTGGTGGAATTCTTTATGGCAGCCAAAGATGCCGGGGTAAAGCCCATTTTAGGGCTGGAAACCTACGTGGCCGCCCGCCGCATGAGCGACCGTGATTCACAAAAAGACAAACACAGCTACCATTTGCTCTTATTGGCCGAAAATGAGACCGGTTATAAGAACCTGCTCAAGATCGCCAGTGCATCGCAATTGGAAGGCTTTTACTATTACCCGCGTGTTGACCATGAGTTCCTGGAGCAGCACGCTGAAGGAATCATCGCCTCCACCTCGTGCATGTCTGGCGAAGTACCGCGTACCATCCTCAACAAAGGCGTGGAAGCCGGCCGTCAGGTGCTCGAATGGTACATTGACCTGTTCGGAAAGAACAATTTCTTTGTGGAATTGCAGAATCACAACATCCCGGAACTGCCAGCGTTGAACAAGACCCTGCTCGATCTGGGCAAACGCTATGACCTGCAAACCATCGCCACCAACGATGTGCATTACATTAACCGCAGCGATGCCCGACTGCAAGACATTATGCTGTGTATCCAGACCGGTTCGCTCATCAGTGATCCCAACCGCATGCGCATGACCGGTGATTCGTTCTATCTGCGCTCGCCAGAAGA